>NZ_JBDWYG010000024.1:0-63327 GCF_039982535.1 Aliiglaciecola sp. | reverse complement strand
GCATTGGCGCTAGTGGCAGCAACAGTGGTCGATAGAGCGAAGGTCAACATAGCGGCTTTAATAAGAGTTTTGTTTTTCATGGTCTTTCCTTAAAATTAATAATGAGTTAATGATTTCTAATTAGCTGAAAAAGTCGAGGATATTGCCGTACCAGCTACTTGTTTCTTCAACCGCGATAGGTGGCTTTTGCTTAGAACCAGCATTGGCGCTAGTGGCAGCAACAGTGGTCGATAGTGCTAGGGTCAACATAGCGGCTTTAATAAGAGTTTTGTTTTTCATGGTCTTTCCTTAAAATTAATAATGAGTTAATGATGTCTAATTAGCTGAAAAAGTCGAGGATATTGCCGTACCAGCTACTTGTTTCTTCAACCGCGATAGGTGGCTTTTGCTTAGAGCCAGCATTGGCGCTAGTGGCAGCAACAGTGGTCGATAGAGCGAAGGTCAACATAGCGGCTTTAATAAGAGTTTTGTTTTTCATGGTTTATCCTTAAATAAAGTAATGAGTTAATGGAGTTTAAATAGTTGAGATATTGGGGGCATTGCCGGAACAAACCCTTGGTTTATCTGTTTCGGCAAAAAGTGATTTTAGTTTAAAACCTGCGCGTGCACGACCAACCACATGGGAGGTGGATAGGACTAACGCAAACTGAATATGTTTGATTACGCTTTCGTGCTTCATTGTATTCCTTACATATTGTTCAAACGCAAATGTGGATTTAAATCCACACAGTGTAACAGTATGCGTTTTTTTTAAACAATTTTGCAGTAATTTATGCGCGAAGTAGTTTGGGAATGAGTAATTTATAGCTTTCGTAGAAAACTATCCAGATCAGGTAGGTATAGCAAAGTTGAGCTAAGTATGGATAAGCGGCCCAAATCAACATGACTTTTTTGAATTCAAATACACCGCGAATAATGTACTCAATAATCATAAATAGTTGCAGTGCAGCGAATAATGCATTGAGTTTATACATTTGCCAGTCGAGGTTGACAGACTCTACTTTTTTCTTGGGTAATAAATCAGACATGTAAGCAACACGCATGAAAAAAAGATGGCGAGCAAACAAATAAGATGACTGTAAAGTAATGTACCAGTAAATTTCTGGAGCGTCTCGTTGACTAAAAATCCAATAAAATTCGGCCGATATGGAAATAATCAGCCCTAAAAGCAGCAGTCTACTTGCTTTGTCGTATTTTATCTTCCAATAAACAGCGATGCTTAGGAGATAAAAAGATGCTTTGATTAAATCAGTAAATTCTAGTTCGCTAATAGACCAGGCGGTTTCTTCAACTAAGCGTTGTAGTACCAAAATAATCACTACGCCTAATACGTTGATATTTTTTCGGCATACAATTGCAGTAAAAACGAGGATGCAAATAAATAATCTATCAAATAAAAGCGGGTTGCCAAAAGTATACATACCCGCAAAGATAAAAAGCCCTCCTAGGAGGGCCGTAATCAATTTAGGTAAATAGTGGGAAAGTAACATCAGCTATGTGAAAAGCCGAAATAATCCATCACAGTTGAGAAAAAAGACTCTCTCGTTTGTTCTGAGGCCCTTTGACGACAAACAGACCACCATTTACTGATAACCTCTACACCAATACTATTCATGGTTTCAGGTTTGTCATTTTCTATAGCTGATACAGTTTCTCTGCTGATCCCAACTCTCAGACCAAGTTCTTCCTGAGTATAACCAGCTTCTTTTCTCAAAGAACGCAACTGCTCGCCGCTAAACCTCTTTCTTCGTGACATCGACATTTCCAATATAATAAAAATCGGTAAAAAACTTACCAGACCAAAATATAAGCTAAAAAAATCTAACAGTAAATCTAAAATTTCATTTTTTTACTTTATTTTTGCAAAACATGGACTAATTAGTCAAAAAAACTGAAAGTGCTCATAAGCTGCGGGACTTTTTCGCCTATCTCATATACAATTCGCGCCCAAAATTCTTTGAAATTATTTAGCTAGATTGAAGGGCCCATGTCATATCAGCAAGAAGTCGATAAACGTCGCACCTTTGCGATCATCTCGCACCCCGATGCGGGGAAAACCACAATCACTGAAAAAGTGCTTTTGTTCGGTAATGCATTGCAAAAAGCAGGTACTGTAAAAGGTAAAAAATCAGGTCAGCACGCTAAGTCTGATTGGATGGAGATGGAGAAGGAGCGGGGTATTTCCGTGACAACCTCGGTGATGCAATTTCCATATAAAGATCACCTAGTGAATCTACTCGATACACCAGGGCATGAAGACTTCTCTGAAGATACTTATCGAACATTGACTGCCGTGGATTCTTGTTTGATGGTTATCGATGCCGCCAAAGGGGTGGAAGCTAGAACCATTAAGCTGATGGAAGTGACTCGATTACGAGATACGCCAATCATAACTTTCGTGAATAAGCTGGATAGGGATACCCGCGATCCTATTGATCTTTTAGATGAAATCGAAGATGTAATGAAAATAAAGTGTGCACCTATAACCTGGCCAATTGGTATGGGTAAAGAATTTAAAGGTGTTTATCATTTACTTAGAGATGAAACTATTCTTTATCAAACTGGTATGGGACACACAATCCAAGAAGAACGAATTATCAAAGGTATCGATAATCCTGAATTGGACGAAGCCATTGGTAGTTATGCAGAAGAAATCCGTGAAATGCTAGAGCTGGTCAAAGGCGCTTCACATGAATTTGATATGCAAGAGTTTTTAGATGGTGAACTGACTCCTGTCTATTTTGGTACGGCTTTAGGTAACTTCGGTGTCGATCACATGCTAGATGGGTTGGTGGAGTGGGCTCCTAAACCCCAGGGTAGGGAATCTAATAATGGGCCTGTGTCATCTGAGCAAGATAAATTCAGTGGCTTCGTGTTTAAAATTCAAGCCAATATGGATCCGAAACATCGAGATCGTATTGCTTTTTGCCGAATTGTGTCAGGTAAATACGAAAAAGGCATGAAAATGCATCAAACTCGGATTGGTAAAGATGTGCGTATTTCAGATGCACTTACCTTTTTAGCCGGAGACCGAGCTTTGTTAGAAGAAGCCTATGCCGGTGATATTATCGGTTTACACAATCACGGTTCTATTCAAATTGGTGATACCTTCACTTGGGGTGATAAATTCCGTTTTGCCGGTATTCCGAATTTTGCACCAGAGCTATTTAAACGTATTCGATTACGTGATCCGTTGAAACAAAAACAACTGCAAAAAGGCTTAATACAGTTGTCTGAAGAAGGGGCTGTGCAGGTCTTCAGACCCCTAGTGAACAATGATTTAATTGTTGGCGCTGTGGGTGTCTTGCAGTTTGATGTGGTCGTGGCCCGTTTAAAAGCGGAGTATAATGTGGATGCATTATATGAGCATGTAAATGTCAGTACCGCACGCTGGGTCTACAGTAAAGATGAGAAAAAATTGGATGAATTTAGACGTAAGGCTGAAGTGAATTTAGCCCTCGATGGAGGTGATAACCTAACCTACATCGCACCCACTATGGTGAACTTAAATTTATCCCAAGAACGCTATCCGGATATAGAGTTCCATACTACTCGTGAACACTAATATTCACTAAATTATAAAGAAATTAAGTTTAAATTATGAATTTACATACTGTCTTATTAGACCGTTTTAAAGCTGCATTAGTAGCAATAGGTGCACCTGAAGACGCGCCAGCGCCATTGGCTAAAAGCACGCGCCCAGAGTTTGGTGAATATCAATTCAATGGCGCTATGGCGTTAGCAAAATTATTAAAGCAAAAGCCCAGAGATATCGCTACCAAAATAGTGGAAGCGGTGGAACTTGATGACGTCGCAGAAAAATTAGACATTGCCGGTCCAGGTTTTATCAATATTCACCTTAAGCCTCAATGGTTAGCCAGCCAATTACAAGCGGCCTTCGCTGACGAGCGTTTAGGAGTGGAAAAACAACCCGAGCAAACTGTTGTGGTTGACTATTCGTCTCCTAACCTTGCCAAAGAAATGCATGTGGGCCATTTGCGTAGCACCATTATCGGCGATGCCGTGGTCAAGGCCCTTGAATTTATGGGGCATAATGTTATTCGTCAGAATCACATGGGAGACTGGGGTACGCAGTTTGGCATGTTGTTGGCACACTTAAGCGACAAAATAGCCTCTAACCAAGTGGCGGAAACCGCACTTTCTGATTTAGAAGATTTTTATCGTGAAGCCAAAGTTAGGTTTGATGAAGAAGAAGGTTTTGCCGATCGTGCGCGCCAATACGTGGTGAAACTGCAAGGTGGTGATGCCCACTGTTTGTCATTGTGGAAAGATTTTATCGATATCTCAATTAAGCACAGTGAAGAAGTTTACAACAAACTAAATGTCTCCCTTACTCGCAAAGATATTATGGGCGAGAGTGCTTATAACGACGATTTGAAACCAACAGTTGATGAACTCATTCAAAAGGGCATTGCCGTTGAAGATCAAGGCGCGTTAGTTGTATTCATTCAAGAGTTAGCCAACAAAGATGGCGATCCGGCGGTTTACATTATTCAAAAATCCGGTGGTGGCTATTTATATTCAACCACAGATCAAGCTGCAATTCGTTACCGCTGTCAAACATTAGGGGCTGACAGAACCTTAATCTTTACCGATGCACGTCAAGCGTTGCACTTTAAACAAACTGAGATTGTGGCGCGTAAGGCGGGCTTCATTGCTCCTGAACAAACCTATGAACACTGTCCTTTTGGGATGATGTTAGGGCAAGACGGAAAACCCTTTAAAACGCGCAGCGGCAGCACTGTAAAGTTAGCTGACTTATTGGATGAAGCGGTTGAACGTGCTGAAAAATTAATGGCAGCCAGAAAATCTGATTTCAGTGCTCAAGAACGCCAAGAAATCGCCGAAAAAATTGGTATCAGCGCAGTTAAATATGCAGATTTAAGTAAAAATAGAACCACTGATTATATTTTTAATTGGGACTCCATGTTGAGTTTTGAAGGCAATACCGCCCCTTATATTCAATATGCTTACACGCGAGCCAATAAAATATTTAAAGATGGGGCTGGTGATATTACCCAATTTGTTGCCAATATTGAGCTGCAAAGCCCTCAAGAACGTGCTTTAGCAGTGAAATTATTACAGTATGTTGAAGCATTAAATTTACTGGTCAGTGAAGCGACACCGCACGTTCTATGTACCTATCTTTATGAATTGGCCAGCAGCTTTATGACCTTCTACGAAGCCTGTCCTATATTTAAAGATGGTGTGAGTGACGAGCAAAAGAACAGCCGAATTGCGATGTCTGCACTGACCGCTAAAACCATTAAATCAGGATTAGATTTGTTAGGTATCAGCACCTTAGAGAAAATGTAATTGAAGATGCTACATTTATAAAATCGCGGGATACATTTGGCGACTAACTGAAAAACCAGCCATTGTGCTTAGATCAAATAAAGGCAGTATCATTAATACTGCCTTTATCCTGTTTGCTATCTGTCCAAACGTCGCTAAATCCGGTAGAATCCACGCCCTAATTTAAAATACTCAAATAAGATTTATGTTTGAAATCAATCCTATACAAAATTTGCTAGCAGACGTTAGAGAACGTAATGCATTGCTTCGGGGGTATCTTTGACTTCGATCTTAAAAAAGAACGATTAGAAGAAGTTAGCCGCGAACTAGAAAATCCCGAAGTTTGGAATGAGCCATCCCGTGCCCAAGCTTTAGGTAAAGAAAAAGTAGCTTTAGAACAAGTTGTTGAAACTATTGAAAAACTTGATCAAGGTACCGAAGATGTAGAAGGCCTTATTGAATTGGCCGTTGAAGCTGAAGATCAAGAAACCTTTGACGAAGCTCAGGCCGAACTTGACCAGCTAGTTGAGCAACTGGAGTTGCTTGAATTTCGTCGTATGTTTTCAGGGCCGAATGATAGCAATGATTGTTATCTTGATATTCAATCGGGATCTGGCGGAACCGAAGCCCAAGATTGGGCGAATATGATTTTGCGCATGTATTTGCGTTGGGGCGAAGCCCACGGTTTTAAACCAGAACTAATTGAGGTTTCTGATGGTGATGTAGCAGGGATCAAGAGTGCTACCATCCGCTTTGCAGGAGAGTATGCATTTGGTTGGTTACGCACTGAAACTGGGGTACACCGTCTAGTGAGAAAGTCGCCCTTTGATTCAGGTAACCGTCGTCATACGTCATTTGCATCGGCTTTTGTTTATCCAGAAATCAATGACGATATAGAAATTGATATTAACCCAGCCGATCTACGTATTGATACATATCGTGCATCGGGAGCCGGTGGACAACACGTAAACCGGACAGATTCAGCGGTACGGATTACCCATTTACCCACAAATATTGTGGTGCAATGTCAAAATGACCGTTCACAGCATAAAAATAAAGATCAGGCTTTTAAACAGTTAAAAGCTAAATTACACGAATACGAAATGCAAAAACAGAACGACGAGAAACAAGCCATGGAAGACAGTAAGTCCGATATAGGTTGGGGCAGTCAAATTCGTTCTTATGTATTAGATGATTCGCGAATTAAAGATTTACGAACGGGTGTTGAAACCAGAAATACCCAAGCCGTTTTAGATGGCGACTTAGATAAATTCATTCAGGCCAGCTTAAAGTCTGGTCTTTAACAAATAGAGTCTTTTTACAGATTAAACACTTTCAGGAAAGTCGATGACTGACATTCAGCAAGATGAAAATAAACTAATTGCGGAACGCCGCAGCAAACTAGAGCAAATTCGTAGTGAGTGTAGCTCTAATGGTTTTCCAAATTCATTTAGACGTGAATTTTATAGCCAAGATTTACAAAACGAATTTGGCGAGCATGAAAAAGATGCCCTTGCTGAATTAGGCAAAGTGGTTAGTATCGCAGGTCGTATACTGGCGAAACGTGGTCCATTTTTGTTGCTTCAAGACATGACTGGGCGTATTCAATCATACGCAGCAAAAGATACCCAAAAAGATATTAAAGCCCGTTACGGCAGCTTGGATATTGGCGACATCATCGGCGTAAAAGGTGTGTTGCATAAATCTGGTAAAGGCGATTTGTATGTCAACATGGATGAGTATCAATTACTCACAAAATCTTTGCGTCCGTTACCTGAGAAGTTCCATGGCTTGGCAGATCAAGAAACCAAGTATCGTCAGCGTTATGTGGATCTGATCACCAATAATCAAACCCGTGATACCTTTATGATCCGCAGTAAAATTGTGACTGGCATCCGTAATTTCTTAACCCAAAGAAATTACATGGAAGTTGAGACACCTATGTTGCAGGTTATTCCTGGCGGTGCAACGGCCAAACCTTTTGTTACTCATCACAATGCCCTAGATATTGATATGTATTTACGTATCGCTCCAGAGCTCTATTTGAAGCGTCTTGTGGTCGGTGGTTTTGAGCGAGTATTTGAAATTAACAGAAACTTCCGTAATGAAGGTCTGTCAACTCGTCACAACCCTGAATTCACTATGCTTGAGTTTTATCAGGCCTATGCTGATTATCATGACCTAATGAATTTAACCGAAGACATGCTGCGCACATTGGCCCAGGATGTTTTAGGTAGCACTATTATCAAAAGCACTGAAAAAGACATTGAAGGCAATGTTATCAGTGAAGTTGAATATGACTTTGGTCAGCCTTTCGAACGCCTAACCATGAACGATGCAGTTCTGAAATACTGGCCTGAAGCCAATGAAGCGGCAATTAAAGATCCTGAAAATCACTTGGATGAATTAAAAGCCATGGCCAAACAGCTGAAAATTAAAGAGCCTGAAGTTGATGGTATCTGGGGCGCCGGTAAATATTTGTGTGAAATCTTTGAAGCAACTGCGGAAGAGAAATTAATTCAACCTACATTTATCACGGCTTACCCATGGGAAGTTTCACCTTTGGCCCGTCGTAATGATGAAAATCATTTTGTTACCGACAGATTTGAATTCTTCGTGGGTGGACGTGAACTAGCCAATGGTTTCTCGGAGTTGAATGACTCTGAAGATCAAGCTGCGCGCTTTAAAAAGCAAGTAGAAGAAAAAGATGCAGGGGACGACGAAGCCATGCACTTTGATGAAGATTACATTACGGCACTTGAGTATGGTCTTCCTCCTACCGCTGGTGAAGGCATAGGTATCGACCGTTTGGTGATGTTATTCACTGATAGCCCAACCATAAAAGATGTTATTTTATTCCCGCACATGAGACCTCAAGGCACTCAGGAATAACTCATCACATTCTAGTCAAATAGAGACTTATTCTTACTTGTAATAAGTCTCTATTTTTCTTATCTGTTCAAGTAAACTGCTATTTGCTGGGGTGGATACCGATAACTTTTCCCCTTGGCTCACCACATAACCACTGATGTTTTCAATTTCTGTTTGACGTTTATGCTGCACATCTTGATGCATAGACGAATAATTCGCTGCTGTCTTTTCAACTATTGCCATGCAATTGCTCACTAGTTCTTTCTGGCTAACAGGCAAATCTAAACGATTCATTAAAGTCGCAATTTCCGCGCTGACAGCCAAAATTGTGCTGCGATATTGTGCTTCGGCTAATTTCCCATTGGCAATGTCATGAATCGCAGTTAGTGGGTTTATCACTGAATTTACCGCCAACTTACGCCATAATACCTGCAATATATCTTCATGCCAGCTACAAGGTGGCAGCAGTTTTTCAAACAGCCCTTGGAAGTAGAGGTTGTCCTCGCTATTACGCAGCCAGCCTCCTTGAGTCGCGCCAATGCCGGTAATATTTACACCATCTGCTTGAGGTTTAAACGCGCCATAACTGGTGGTTGCAATAATAATGGGATTGTCCGGTACAAGCTGCAAAATATGCTGATGATCCACCATCCCATTATGTAATAAAACCAAAGGAACCTTAGTGTTAAGTTGTGGCTTGTATTGTTGGATAGCGGGAATAATTTGATAGGCTTTGAGGGGCAAAATAAACAGGTCACTATCAATTGAATCCGTCACTTGTTGATAAACCGGTTGCAAAACTGATGCTTGGTGCTGTGGTGATTGTTGTGAAAACTGGCAATGGATTTCAGTAGGGGGGGCAGAGCGAACAATAATACGATAATCGATTTGTAAGTGTTGGCATTGCAGTGCCAATAGGTTGCCGATTGCACCGTTACCTAGAATTGTTAACATGACCATGCCTTGCGTAACACGCGATATATTCTGGTGAAAATTTCAAGCAACAGGCACGCAAGCACAATGCCGATAAAGTCAGCATACAGATCTTCCCAACTGCCACTTCTATACGGAATTACGTTTTGGATACACTCACTTGCCACAGCAAATATGCTCAGCACAAAACCAATAATCCAATGATTAATGCGTAAACTTGCTGCAATTGAACAGGTTAATAGTAAAAAAATGCTAGCGTGTTGTATCTTATCGTAACGGGTGTCGAGGGGAATGTACTCTACCGGGATCACCGCAGCTATGGAAAAGATAAAGAAAATAGATAATCCTAAGACTACGCCCCAAGGGTGTCGAATATAGCGTTCAATCATGTATTCGACTTTTTAATATTTAATTGCGGCCAGGCTAAATCCCAAGGTGATAGTAATGCGGCTACTTTGGGGTTATCTGATGAGATTGCAAAGTGCTGCCCAGATTCTGGCATGCAGTTGATCTGAATGTGTTGCCCAGCATCTTCAAACGCTAAACCATAGGCATGAAGATAGGTGCGATCCGATGGTGTGCCCCCATAACTGCTATCGCCAACAATTGGACTGCTAAGGCTTTTTAACATCACTCTAATTTGGTGGGTTTTACCGGTATGAGGTCTAATTACAAATAGGCGTTGCCCATCACCTAACCCGGCACTAAAAAACTGTCCAGCGGCTGGCTGTAAAACTGATTTTTTAAGGGCCCATTTGCCATCACGTATTTTATGCATATCACCGATGACTGAACCCTGTTTTTTCTTTGGTTTTTTATCGCTGATGGCCAAGTAATATTTCTGAATTTTACGTTCAGCAAAATACTGACTTAACCGACTAGCAGCATTCACGTTTTTAGCTAAGATTAGTAAACCAGAAGTGACTTTATCTAAGCGATGGACTAACCAAAGCTTATCCAGTTGCAATTGCTGTTGAATAAGCGGCAAGATGCCAGATTGTGTCTGTTCATTTTGAACGGCTATACCTTCAGGTTTATTTATAACGACAAAATCATCATTTTCAAACACCACTGGGATCGATTTCATCAGCTCGCAGCCATAACTAACTAAGCGCTTCTATTGATAACATTCAACGCTTCAGGGTAATCCAAATCGTCAACCGCATTAACTATTTCTTGTTTGTCATTTTCTGCTATGGCGCAGTCATCAAGCAAAGAATTTAGCTTATCTGGGGTGACAAATTCATTATTTTTCAACATTTCAATTAATTCGTCACGACTGGTTTTAGGGGATACTCCTGAACCTTCTTGAGATGTTAAGTCATCGTTGGCTAGACTATTAATTTTACTCATTGTCGTATTAAGTAAATTTAGGAAATTCGCTTCGTGTTCAACAATATCAGCTTGATTTATCACACAACTTTCCAAATTCTTAGAGGAAATATGTAAAGCATTAAGTCCTAAGTTGCCAGAAACACCTTTAACGGTGTGAATGACTTCTTTATAAGCCTTGAGATCGTTAGATTGTTTTAAATTAGCCAGCTCATTTTCTAAGTTTTCGTATTGCTCATTGAACTTCAAGAGTAACTTAATCAGTAATGATTGATTACCACTTAGCTGCGATACCGCAAAATCTAAATCAATAATTTGTTCTTCTGTATTCATTTTCGTACTCACCTGACACATTTTCTAACAACATATTACTTTATTTGTGCCATCAAGGTAGACTTAATACACAAGGTTATTTAAAAATTCTCGAATAGAATATTAATAAAAGGCAGTATTGTGAAGAGACTCTTTTTGATAGTGGGAAGCGCAGCGTTACTTCTCACTGGGTGTTCCACTGAAAATCAATCTAATCCACAGGTTTTAATCGATAATCTCCCCGCTGGCATAAAACTAGTTGAACAACACTCAGCTAAAAGCGACGGCGAAGTTTCCATTCCCTTTAGCAAGTATCAATTAGACAACGGTTTGACCGTGGTTTTGCATGAAGATCATTCAGACCCATTGGTGCATGTGGATGTCACTTATCATGTTGGTTCAGCTCGAGAAGAGGTAGGGAAATCTGGTTTTGCTCACTTTTTTGAACATATGATGTTCCAAGGGTCGAAAAACGTAGAAGATGATGAGCACTTTAAGATCATTACCGAAGCTGGCGGCTCAATGAACGGGTCAACCAATAGCGATAGAACTAATTATTACGAGACAGTGCCGGCCAATCAGTTAGAAAAAGTGCTGTGGTTAGAATCTGACCGTATGGGTTTTCTACTCGACACTGTCACCCAAGAAAAATTCGAAATACAACGTGAAACCGTTAAGAATGAACGGGGGCAGAGTTACGACAATCAACCTTACGGTTTGCGCAGTGAGCGTAACGGTGAAACTTTATATCCCGTTGGTCACCCTTATTCATGGTCTACCATTGGTTATGTAGAAGATCTCGACCGAGTCACGGTCGAAGATTTAAAAGCCTTTTTTAAACGCTGGTACGGACCCAACAACGCCGTGTTAACCATTGGCGGTGACATAGATAAAAACAAAACCTTAGCTTGGGTCAAAAAATATTTTGGCAGTATTCCTAAGGGACCGACAGTGGATGCACCAGAAAAGCTGGCGGTGACATTAGAAAGCGATCGTTACGTAACCATTGAAGATCAGGTTTATTTACCGCTTATTCAATTAACTTATCCAACGGTGTATGTCAGACACCCCGATGAAGCGCCTTTAGACGTGCTATCGGATATTTTAGGAGGCGGTAAAACCTCACTATTTTATAAAAACCTAGTGAAAGATAATCATGCTGTGCAAGCAATGGTTTCCCATCCGTGTAGAGAGCTTTCTTGTGAGTTTCAGCTCATTGCCTTGGCAAATCCTGCTAAGTCTACGAAATTATCAGATCTACAACGACGTATAGAAGAATCTTTGCTTGAGTTTGAATCTCGTGGAGTTAGTGCAGATGATTTAGCTAGAACTAAAGCTAGTATTGAGTCTTCGACTATCTTTGGCCTACAAAGCGTTTCCGGAAAAGTATCAACCTTAGCGGCAAACGAAACTTTCGATGGCAAACCGGACTTAGTGCAATACGATCTCAACCGATACAATAATGTAACCGCCGAAGATGTTATGCGGGTTTATCGCAAATACATAAAAGGAAAGGCAAAAGTTGTATTGAGCATAGTGCCTGCGGGTCAAACAGAACTGGTGGCAAAAGCACAGAATTTTGAGCTTCCAGAACGCGATCTTACTACCACCACTGTCAATCAAAAAGTCAAAGCGCCAGTGATAGTGGATGATTTCGACCGTTCAATTATGCCAAAGGCTGGCCCCAACCCCACGGTTAAAGTGCCTGAATACCAGCGTACTCATTTTGACAATGGGATTGAAATGCTTACCCATAGCACGGATGAAACACCCACTGTAACTCTGCTACTGAGTTTAGAAGGGGGACCATTACTTGACCCAATTGAAAAAGCGGGGCTGGCGAGTTTCACTGCCGAAATGATGAATGAATCAACAACAAGCATGTCGAACGAACAAATGGCGAATGAGCTGGCCTTGTTAGGAAGCCAAATTAGCTTCAATGCAGGAGGGCGATATACACAAATTCGGGTAAATTCCTTAGTTCATAACTTAGATAAAACCTTAGCGCTGTTAAAAACCAAATTGTTTAAGCCTGCATTTTTGCAGGAAGATTTTAATCGAATTAAACAAAGCCTAGGGCAACAGATGCAGCAACAATTAAAAAATCCATCGGTGTTGGCTGCACGCGCTACAGATACCTTGTTATACGGTCAAAATAACCGCATAAGCTTGCCTGATTCTGGCAACTTGAATACCCTAAATAACATTGAACTGGAAGATGTTAAGGCGTTTTATCAACAGTATTATTCACCTTCAATGGCCAATTTAGTGATAGTTGGCGATATCGACCAGAAACAAATTAGTCAAGACATACAGTTTCTCATTGATTGGCAGGGTAAACCTTATCAAATACCTGAATATCAGCCATTTCCTGAGCATAAAGAAGCTAAAATCTATTTAGTCGATAAACCAGGTGCTGCGCAATCTGTGGTGCGTATTGTTGAGCTTGCATTGCCTTACGACCCTAGTGGTCAACAATTTAAAAGTAAGTTGATGAATTACCCGTTAGGCGGCATGTTTAATAGCCGAATAAACCTCAATTTACGTGAAGATAAAGGTTACACCTATGGTGCATCAAGTCGTTTTGTAGGTGGTAAAACCCTCGGACGTTTCCAAGCTTCGGCCGATGTTAAACAGGAAAATACCGGGGACAGCATCAAAGAGTTTCTGACTGAAATACAGCAGTTTAGTCAAACCGGAATGACTGAAAGTGAATTGTTATCAATGCGCAGTGCTTATACCCAAGCAGATGCTCTGAGTTATGAAACTCCGTCTAGTAAAGCCAACTTTTTGAATCATTTGCTCACCTATGATTTAGAGCGGGAATATCGAGAAAAGCAAGGTGAGATAATTAAAAATATAAGCTTAGAAGAGCTCAATGAGCTTGCCCGTTCTTTGCTTGATATTAACCGTATGCAAGTTATTGTAGTGGCTGATGCACAAAAGGTTAAACCACAATTAACTGAATTAGAGCGTGAAATTGTTGAAATAAACGTTTCCGAATAAAATTTGTTATTATTTGCTTAAACCTTAATATAGGGGGAGGGGATATGTATCTATTGGTTATTTGGCGATTTTTGCTTGAAAATCAAATATTTTTCCCCACCTTTAATATTCGATTTTTCATTAGGAATGTATTTTGACGTCTAGTTCAATGTCTTTTGCTGATCGCTTAGCGATCCTTCAACACGCAGATGTGCGTGCTACTTTGCCTCAAATTAAACACGGTGTTGAGCGTGAAACGCTTAGAATTAATGCCGATGGTGGCCTAGCGAAAACTCCTCATAATGAAAAATTAGGGGCGGCTTTAACCCACGACTTTATCACTACCGATTTTTCTGAATCTCTGTTGGAGTTTATCACTCCACCTGAGTCAGATCCCAATGTGACCATAGATCAACTTCGTGATGTGCATAAGTACGTAATCGAAAACATTGGTGATGAGCGGTTGTGGCCCATGAGTATGCCGTGTTTTATTAATGGCGAAGACAATATTCCCATTGCCAATTACGGTAGCTCTAATGTGGCAAAAATGAAGAGTCTTTACCGTGTGGGATTAAAAAACCGTTACGGTAGTATGATGCAAGCCATCGCGGGCGTGCATTTTAACTTTTCATTATCCACAGAGTTTTGGCAGCAATGGTTAGCTAACCTTGATGGGGCAAAAGCTGACAAACATAGCATCTCAGATGCCTATTTTGCCATGATCAGAAATTATCGCCGTTTTTGTTGGTTAATCCCATATTTGTTCGGCGCTTCTCCAGCTATTTGTGGCTCATTTATTCGCGGCAAAGAGACTAAGTTACCCTTCCAACATTTAGGTAAAGGGACTATGTACTTACCCTATGCAACCTCACTAAGAATGAGTGACTTAGGGTATACCAATTCTGAACAGTCGGGTTTGAATATCTGTTATAACCAGATGGATAGCTATATTTCATCAGTACGTAAGGCGATTAATACCCCGTCTGAAAAGTATGCTGAATTTGAAAGTAAAGAAGGTGAAGAATATCGCCAACTTAATAGTAATGTACTGCAAATTGAGAATGAGCTTTATTCACCCATTCGTCCTAAACAACCCATTTTACCATTAGAAAAACCCACTGATGCTCTTGCAAAAAGAGGGGTTAACTATATCGAAGTTAGGGCGCTTGATGTCAATCCGTTCAGTGATATCGGGATATCCAAAGAACAGTTTTATTTCTTAGATGTATTCTTAACTTATTGCCTAATTGCGCCAAGTGATTTTATGACCCAAGAGCAATATGCAGAAACAGAAAGTAATCTAAAAGCGGTTGTTGTAAATGGTCGAGATCCAGAGTTGAAATTAAGTGATGAAACTCAGTTGAAGTCTATCCCTCAATGGACAGAGAAGCTTTTCGCCGAAATGGCACAAGTGGCCACTGTATTAGATGAGGCGAATGATTGTAGTCTTTATTCACAAGCACTTGAGCAACAAAAGCAAAAGGTCGCAGATCCGTCATTAACGCCCTCTGCCCAGTTGTTAGAGATGTTAATTAGCGAAAACAAAGATAACGGTACTTTCGGTGTTGAATTGGCACAGAAGTACCGTGATGAATTACTCAACACTGATTATAAAGTTTATTCTGAAGCATCTTTTGAGCAGCAAGCGAAGGACTCTATTAAAATACAAAAACAGAGAGAAGAAGAAGATACCTTGTCTTTTGAAGAGTTTTTAAAAGATTACTTTGCCGCTCCTCAAAGTAATTATTTAACTAAATAATTACTAAAAGTAAGACAAAAAAATGCCTGACTCAAGGTCAGGCATTAAACTACTACCAGGGAAAACACACAATAACTTAAACACACATAGGTATAGAGTCAGTAGTAATGAGAAAGTTCATAAAAAATCCTAGTTTTTGCATAAAAACTTTCTTAGTTGCTAGCCTTTCTATATTTTTCGTAGGCTGCAGCACGACTCCGCCAAAAAATATCAGCAATCTTTGTAATATTTTTGAAGAAAAAAGCCACTGGTATGACGCTGCAAAAGATATGAACGAAAAATGGGGAGTGCCTATTCACGTACCTATGGCGATGATGTATCAAGAAAGTTCTTTCCGGCATGATGCCTTGCCACCTAGAGACTATGTGTTTTTTGGACTCATCCCATGGGGCAGAGTCAGCAGTGCTTACGGTTACTCTCAAGCAAAAACACCCACTTGGTCTGATTATATTAGAGAAACTAAAAATAGCGGTGCAGATCGAGATGATTTTGATGACGCCATTGATTTTATGGGATGGTTTATTTCGAAGACCTACAAAGTTAATGGGATCTCCAAATGGGACGCTTACGCCCAGTACCTTAATTATCACGAAGGCTGGGGTGGCTATAAAAGACGTTCTTACAATAAAAAAGCCTGGTTAGTTAAGGTCGCAAAAAAGGTAAACGCCCGTTCTCTGCGCTACGCGAGTCAACTTAAAAAATGTGAAGCCGAATTAGACAAAAGCTGGTTCTGGAAATTATTTGACTAATTCTAGCGACACAAATTTATCAATTGGTGTTCAGCTTGGCTGCAACTCCCACGTTTTTCAGACCAATATCTAAGGTTGAGAATAACCTTGAGGCGGCATTAGCACTTTTATTATCGTGGGCGCCATGCAATATTCCCTCACTTAATTTAGCCGTCGAATATTGGCTTTTGTGCGCCACATGTAATGGCAAGTAGCATAGGCCGAAATCTTTCCCACAACGCTTGTTAGACCATTTCTCTAAAATTGGTTTTAAGTGCTTTTCACTGCAGGTTGAATTTAAATCGCTGTGAATAACCACCAGATGGTAGTGACCTTTAATTGCTAAGGTAGCTCCAATTTGTTGACACACAGTTTCAATATTTTTAGCCACAGTTGATTCTTGTGGATCAACCTTGCCGATACAAACTAGGGTGACCTCGGTTTGTAATATGGCGTTGTGTAAATCGCTAGTTGCCACTAAGTTGCGTTTATTTCTGGCTGAGATAATCGCGGCTTCAAGTTCTGCGTCTTGGATGGGGGAGTGGTTTTGATTAATGCCATTTACTTTACGAGAGTCCATATCGACAGCAATCACTTTATGATCATTATTAGCAAAAGAAACACTCAGTAAACTGCCCATCAAACCCAATCCTATGACGCTAATACGCTCGTTTTCAGAGCCAACTTCTAATGCTGCAGTTGACGTCGCAGGGTGTCTGTAATTGTAGATAGGTCGCGTTCTAGCCTGACTTTGATGTGAGTGATACATGATAAATTACCTATTTAGTTCTTTAAAAATGTGTATTTAGCGTTAGAACTATAGGTGTCGCATAATTCATTCCATTGTTTAAAAGTCTATTTAAAACAGTGGCTTAGTGTTTTTACAGACTGATTTGACCTTTGTTTTGTTGCTTTTTGCCGACAGTTTTGCAAAAGAGTTGAAATTATGCGCAAATTTGTTGATCCAGATCAGTTCGTTTTCATCCCGCGATCCTATACTCATTGCATAAACTAATTAATCAAATTACATCTACATGAGGAAAACGACATGTTTGCATTATTATTAAAAGATCCAGTGGTTTGGGGCTCTCTATTAGGCTTATCAGTTGTAGTGGGTATTTGCGCTTATTACACTTACTTGTTTGTACACAATACTAGTCACGACTTATAAAGTTGAGTGTTTTGACAAGGCTTTCAATAGCTGGCTTTTGAGGGATCAGAATAAATCGGTAAATGATTCCGGTTGTTCTATCAGCACTAGAAGTGCGCCTTTGCCACCCCATTCTAAAGGGGCTTGGTGAAACCCTTCAACATCGGGATGCTGAACTAGCCAGTTTGGTACTGCGTTTTTTAAAACTAGCGAGCCAAGACCATGAACAATGCACACGCAATGGGCGTTCTGTTTCTTGGCCGCAACAATTAGCGCTGCTATCTCCAATTTCGCATTTTCTTTAGTCAATCCGTGTAAATCCAAAATTAAATCTGGCGGATATTCGCCTCGCCGAAGTCGTTTCACTTCATAACTCGGCTTCCCAGGCTTGATATATTTCAGCGGTCCTTGTTCAGAAAAGTAGGCTTCAAATCCATCGGAAAAATGAAACGATGCGAGTGCTTGCTTGGTTTCTATGTTTTCTTGCTGTTTTTTATGCTGTAAATGCGAAATTTTCTTGCTGGAAGGTCGCGGAGGCGTTATTTTGTCCTGCTTAATTGGCGCAACATCTTTAAATTCACCTCGAAATAGTGAATGGTCATCAGGCTCTGGTGTTTGAACTGGAGCAATAGATAACCTTTTAAATGGATTGTTGGGCTGCTTTTTCATGTTTTGTTATGGTTTATGCGTAATTTGATAGGCAATTTTATCAGAAGCATAGCAAAATACTGACTGGCACTAAACATCTTAAATAAGACCATTATATATGACATCAATTGACTCCATTGATTTGGAAAGTACCGCGACTGAACTCACTTCCATTTTAGACGTGGTGAGGTGGTCCATGAGCCAATTTAATCAAGGGGATTTATATTTTGGCCATGGCACGGATAACGCTTGGAGCGAAGCATTAACACTTGCTCTGCAAGTGCTGCATTTACCGCAAAATATGCCTGAAGATGATATTCGCATGTTGTTGCAATCTACGCTGACAAGTGCGGAAAAGAATCAAATTTTGGCCTTGGTAAAAAGACGTATCACCGAAAAAGTCCCCGTTGCCTATCTGACGAATCAAGCTTGGTTCTGCGGATTGCCATTTTATGTTGATGAAAGGGTGTTAGTACCCCGTTCTCCATTTGCTGAATTGATTAACCAACACTTTTCGTCATGGTTAGAATCAGAGCCTCAACACATTTTAGATTTATGTACAGGCAGTGCGTGCATTGCTATTGCTTTGGCTTATGAGTTTACGGAAGCTCAGGTAGACGCCGTTGATATCAGTGACGATGCTTTACAAGTTGCTGAAATAAACATCCAAGAACATGGCATGCATGATCAGGTGTTTCCGATTAAGTCAGATTTAATGGGGGCACTGGAAGGCCAAAAGTACGATTTGATCGTGTCCAATCCACCTTACGTGGATGCAGAAGACATGGCTGATTTGCCCGATGAATTTCAGCATGAACCTGAACTTGGTTTAGCTGCTGGAGAAGACGGTTTAGATCTGGTTGATCACATACTTCGACAAGCTGTTGAACACTTAAGTCCAGATGGCTGGTTGTTCGTTGAAGTGGGTAATAGCGAAGTGCATATGGATCATAAATATCCAGATTTGGATATTCAATGGGTTGAGTTTGAACACGGTGGAAGTGGCGTGTTTGTGATTAATCAAGCAACTCTTAAAGCCTATTGGGCTACACATAGTTAACCTTAGGAATTGAAATAGATATGGCTGGAAATACATTTGGTAAGCTGTTTACTGTGACCACATTTGGTGAGAGTCATGGTATTGCCATTGGTGGAGTAGTGGACGGTTGCCCTCCCAATTTGGAAATTAGCGAAGAAGATCTGCAAATCGATTTAAATCGTCGCAAGCCAGGCACTTCGCGCTACACCACTGCTAGGCGTGAAGGAGACGAAGTGCAAATTTTGTCTGGTGTATTTGAAGGTAAAACGACAGGTACAAGTATTGGTTTATTAATAAATAATACGAATCAGCGCAGTCAAGATTACTCAAAAATTAAGGATACTTTTCGGCCAGGACATGCTGACTACACTTATCAGCAAAAGTACGGCTTACGTGATTACCGAGGTGGTGGCCGTTCTTCTGCCCGCGAAACCGCTATTCGTGTTGCCGCAGGTGGGATTGCCAAAAAGTATCTAAAACAAATGCATGGAATCGAAATTCATGGCTACTTGTCACAGTTAGGACCAATAAAAATTGAACAAGTAGACCAGAGTGTTACCAATACCAATGCGTTTTTCTGTCCTGATCCATCCAAGCTTGATGATCTTGATGCCTATATGCGTGACCTGATTAAACAAGGGGATTCCATTGGCGCTAAGGTCTCAGTTGTCGCTAAAAATATGCCTGTTGGATTAGGCGAGCCAATATTTGACCGTTTAGATGCGGATTTGGCTTCCGCGATGATGGGCATAAATGCGGTTAAAGGCGTTGAAGTGGGTGATGGCTTTGATGTAGTTGAACAAAAAGGCAGTGAACACCGTGATGAAATCACACCTGATGGATTTAAATCTAATCGTGCTGGTGGGATTTTAGGTGGCATATCTTCAGGGCAAGATGTGATAGTGCATTTGGCACTGAAACCGACATCTAGTATTAGCGTCCCCGGTGATTCAGTGGATATTAACGGTGAGGCAGCAGAAATTATCACCAGAGGGCGTCATGACCCTTGTGTTGGCATCCGTGCGGTTCCTATTGCCGAAGCAATGATGGCCATTGTTTTGATGGATCACTTGTTACGCCATCGTGGCCAAAATGCTGATGTTACTTCAATCACACCGATCATTCCCGGGCAGGCGTAAAACCCTTGCTCGGAGCTAGTGCTTCTCCTCGGCAAGCGAATTCAAAAGTAAATTTAATCTTATTGGCCATCACCTATCTGCTCTACTTTGGGCAGTTAGGGGTGCTAGTGCCATATTTAGGTGTTTTTTTGGATGGCCGAGGGTTCAGTTCACAACAGATTGGTGAGTTGTTTGCGCTGATCACCATAACTCGTATCCTAGGGCCTAACCTCTGGGCGTCCATGGCTGACAAGTCGGGCAAAGGCTTGGCGATATTACGACTCGGCAGCTTGCTCACCGTGAGTACCTTTTGTCTGGTGTTCTGGCTTGATGGTTTTTGGGGCCTAACCTTAGCATTCGCTTTAATGATGATGTTTTGGACTGCGGTACTGCCCCAGCTTGAAGTATTAACCCTGAATTGTGTTGCCAGTGATCCTAGCCGATACAGTCGCATTCGATTGTGGGGGAGTGTGGGTTTTATCATCTTGACAATTATTACTGGTAAAGCCATTGATATTAGTTCTTCTGAAGCCCCTATTTATGTTAGTGCTGTGGTTTTATTAGGTTTATTTTTGGCTACGTTGTTCATTTATGAAGGGCCCAGTAAAGCTAAAAGCCAGACAACTGAAGGTAGCATTTGGCGCAAAGCCAATACCGCTCCGTTTATATTGTTTATGTGCAGTGCCATATTTTTACAGGTTAGTTTCGCAACCTATTATGGCTTTTTTGCCCTATATACACGGGATTTGGGCTACAGCGGTCAAACTACCGGTTTGTTGCTTGCTTTAGCCGTTGCTGCAGAAATTGTGATCTTTCTGTTGGCCGGTAAATTAATTAAAATCTTTGGATTAAAATGGATTTTATTTATCAGTATTGGCTTAACTGCAATACGTTGGTATGTGTTGGGTGTGGCTGCGGAATATTTGTGGATTTTGATCTTAAGTCAGATAATTCATGCTTTTAGTTTTGGGATGCATCATGCTGCGTCAATAAAATTTATCCATGACTATTTTGGACAGGCATACCAAAGCCGTGGACAGGCATTGTATATAAGCATTGCGTTTGGTTTCGGTGGCGCCGTTGGCAATTATGCATCTGGCTATTTGTGGCAACAAGGGGTTGGTTCTTACCAAGCTTTCTTATTTTCTGCCGTTACAGCTTTGCTCGCTGCATTGTTCCTTTTAGGTGTCCCCGCTAAGAGAATGTCACATTAAAGGGAATTGATATTCAGTGATAACCCGCAAACAAATCGTCGAACTTAACTAACCTAAACACAAACCTGCATTTTCACGTCACTTGGGTATATACTCTATTAACAAATTTAAAATCACTGATTTTTAAATCAAGCCAGAGTGTGAAGTTCTATTATGCTTAGAAGTATCTGTTTAGCGTGTATATTTTTGGTTCCCAATGTCTTTGCTCAAGATGATAAAAACCTGTCTAGTTTGACTCGCTTTGACGCCAGCTTAAACCTCAATGCGCACTCTCAAATGGATATTCGTGATGTCAAAATCGGTGATAATGTTTTAGGTCAAACCCTGAATCTAATCAATAAAAATGGTGAAGTACAATATATCTCTGGTGGCAATCGCAGTGATAAAGTCGATATTGTTTTTAAGCAGCCATATTTAGAGTCTGAGCTTCTACAAAACCTTTCCCTGTTGTTCGACAAAGATCTTGGATTTGTTCATCAGATTTCCCTTACTTATCGTATTGCCAGTCGTTATCTGGACATTTTACCGGTTTATAACAAAACCGTGGAGCAAGCAATTGCTAAATACGGTGAACCTATGAGTTTTAAGCAAGTTCAAGATATGACTCAGGATAAGGATGATGAAGTTAGATTGAGTGCTTTTGTGAATAAGTTAACAAACAAAGGCGAAACCGCTGAATTGGTAAAAGATTACTTCGATTATCTGCAAGTCACGCCTAAAACGCACTTTGTCGAAACCGAACAAGGACATGCATTGTTACTAACTGGTTTTAGACAGTGTTACTTCTGGCCAGTAGACGATTTTGAAGAGTTGTTGAGCTTATGTTCTTTTCAGCCCTCCAGTGGCAATATGAAAGGGCAGGGGATCACATTGACACTGCGAAATTTTGCAATTCAAAATAAGATAGCAAATTTTGAGATACGAAAAGCCCAACCGGATATCGAGATAACGTTTTAGTTAACTCAAGAACCTGTTCTGTTTAAAAGCAATATGTCATTTTGTTGATCTATTTTGAAGTCGAATTGGCGAAGAATGTTCATCCCAAGTAAACCATCTGCGTAGCTAAAATCTGGCATAGGTAACACCACTATTGCTACATTATCTAATCGGAAACCAGCAAAAAACAGCTGTTTTAATTGATAAACTGGCGCGTCAAACAGCCCACCTGCGGTATTGATTTTATAAGTTCCCACGTATTCCCAGCTAGTGCGCCTGGATATTCTATCGAAGGCTTCAGCTGTTAGTACTGTAGTGGTAGCACCGGTATCAAGCATCAATTCATGGGTGCTTCTACCAATCATCACGGGCGTTGTATAATGATCACCTAAAGCACGCAATTTAATATTACGCTCATAATCAGTCGCAATTGGGTCGTTTTCTTGAACGGGGGTTGATGTTTTGCTGGCAGAGGTTTGTTGCCCTAATATTTGTCTTATCCGTGCAGCATCTAGATCCCCTTGTTGTAGTGACGCCAACACATTTTCCATCAAAAACTCTTGGTTTTGATAAGCATAGGCTTCAGCCAATGCCACTATAATAGAACGTCGAGTTGGATCGAATTGCCACAAGGGTTCAAGAAATGTTGCCAGCACATCCCATGAGCGAATTGTTTTAAGTTTATCGATATTACTATTGGTCAGCTCAGTAATCAGGGCTAAAACTTTGGCTTTCTCTTCAGTCTGTAAAGGAAGATCCAATAACCCATAATAATGTGCTAACACCTCACTTATGGGCGCAGTTTTAGCGATTAATTGCCCTTCCAATAGCAGGTAATCAATATTTTGTGGATGATTGCGCAGGTATGCTTGTATTGCTTCTTTGGCCTCTGGGAGTTCTCCAGCAGCTAGTTGTTGTTTAATCCAGTATATGGCCTTTTGATATTGACTGCTTTTATCCGACGGGGGGCTGTGCTCAAATTCTGATTGCTCTGTAGTGCGCTGCTGGGCGTTATACAAAGGGAAGGAGCCTGAGTTATTTTCGTTAGCTGAACCTTGTGCTAGCTGCTGGCCGACATTATTGCTTTGGTCAGTGGTGACCACTGATTGTAATTGAAACCAAAAAAGTACGTTTAACGATATGGAGATCCCTAAGCATAACAAAATGATACTCAGCCCGAATTTACTCATGATCTGCAAACCTTTCGCAACATTTAAGCATTAGATACACATACCTTGCCATAAGTATCGCGGAATTCAGCGGGCATACGTTTAGGTTTTCCCGATGATAATGCAATACATACAAAGTCTGTTTGTGCGGTCAAAACAGTGACTCCATCTGACTCTCGAATGAACTGGAATTGACGGGATAACTTTAATCTACTATCGCACTTGGTAACCCACGTAGCACAGAGTAAATGATCGCCCAATACTGCTGCTGCGTGGTATTCAATAACGTGTTTACTAATTGCCATTCCTCTATCTAGTTGTTGATATATGCCAATATCTAACCCTAGAGACATGGAGTGCGACCAAGATACCCGCTCTAATTGTGATACATAAGCCACGTTATTGACGTGGTTATAATGATCTATTTGTTCGACTGCGATTACCCACTTGATAACATGGGGGTGTGGTAACTGCCAAGGAAGGTGTTGGTAATCCGTGATCACTTCCTTGGCTACTTGGTGTTTTGCCGTTTCGTGGGCATCAATTTGATTAATCAGCGACTCATTCGACATGATTAGGCCTCAAATTCGGGGAGAGGGTTAGGCACTTGTTGGGCAAACAATGCATTTTTTAAGGCTCGCTCTCGGGTAATAATAGGCTGGATAAACTCATCAACATTGCCAAGCTTTTTAAATGATTTAAACCCAGATTCAAGAAACTTATGCAAACTTTCAACACCAGCCATTTTAGCTGGTTTGCGTGACAACATTAATAGGGTTGATATACCTTTAATTTTTACTACATCGGCTAAATCCACACCTAACCTTTCAAGTAAAGCGATTTGTTCCTCGCGCTGCTCTTGGTTATCACATTGAACATAGGCTAAAGCATAGCTTTGCCTTGTAACAGGGCCAGGGGTTAAGTTTTCAGTTAAGGCGATATCTAATGCCAAAGATAGACTATTTAAGCGCAGGGCTGCTTCTAACGACTCCAATGCCTGCTTAGGAATTATCTTGGCCATTTTCGGAACGACTCTAGCCAACTCCTGATCTCGTTGACTGAAATCCTGCGGGCCATATAGTTCGTCAATGAAGAAGCCCATTGCCGGGCGAAAACGTTTGCTTTGCCATAAATCTTGATGGGTAGCCAGAAGACGCTTAGTTTGCCAATGCTGCAATTCACGCAAGGGCTGTATAAGCTGGGCTTTTTGAGTATGTTCATGCAGTTCATTGGCATGATGAAGGTGTTGGATAATATTATCCAGAATTAAACTCATAACTTTTTCATTCACCTAAAATTAAAGTATCAAACACGCTGGCATCGATCCAACCGCGATTTTTGTCACCATTCACCGCTTTTACATCTTTGGAGCCTATGAAATGTTCCCGTGTCTCACTATTATCATTGTCGCAGTAGGCTAACATAAAGCCAATTTTTTTGCCCTTTACTAGCCCCTTTGGAGTGTTGGCTTTTGAGGGATCAAAATCATCACCATAAAGTGAAATCGCGGCTTCCCATATAATTTTATGAGGGCCCTTGATGTCTCTTTTCCAGCGGCTTTCAATGTGTTCATTAAACAGTGCAAAGGTACCTTCTGGAGTAATATCAACAACTTGGTTGTCTAGTGCAATATGATAAGCGAAAGCATTATATGAATATTGGTGATTGCCGCCAGATGCATCTTCATCAATAAATATTTCTAACGTATCGTCATCCCAATATTTATCTAGAGGATCGGCATTAAAATCGACCAAACGATCATCTACGATTTCAACTTGCAAATAGAGTTTATCCGCATCCCACAGTAGTCGATAACGACCTTGGAAATCTTGTTTGCTTAAAGGGCCGCCGAGTATGACTTGGTCTATGGGTAACCACGTCGCTTTTTGCCATTGAGTTTCGTTGTTAACTCCGTCAATGATTGGTGGGCTGGATGTTGCTACCACATCGATGGCTACAGCGCCGGTACTGAAAATCAGCGAAAAGAATACTGCCACTGTGCTGCTTATTCTGCTTAAAGGGAAAAATTTCATTGCAAGTCTACGCATATCCTTTCCTTTGAGTACATTAACTTCGTGTTAGCTTGGCTTAAACCAACCTTTATAACAATAACTAAATACATCAAGTGAATACAACCGTTGATGGTGGTTGAGTTACTTAGTTGCAATTGGTTACAATAGGGTTTCTATATTGCAACTCTGTTTCGGATAATTTGTGCATCACTATCGCGACCTAATTGACATCTTTAATCAATGTTTCCAAACAAGTGAGAATACTCGATTAATTAGAGGCGAAAGTGAACCCATTTACTTGCCAGCGGATAATACCACTAGCTATCATCAGGTTGTATTTGCCAATGGTTTTTTTGCCAGTGGATTACATGAAATTGCGCACTGGTGCATTGCCGGTAAACAAAGGCGATTATTAGAGGATTATGGCTATTGGTATTGCCCTGATGGTCGCAATCAAGAGCAACAACTAGCATTTGAGCAGGTGGAAGTAAAACCTCAAGCAATCGAATGGGCGTTTAGTATGGCTGCGAATTTTCCCTTTCAAGTCAGCACCGATAACCTAAATGGTGTTCAGCCAGACAGAGCTGCGTTTCAACACAAAGTGCGTTTGCAGTTAGAACATTATCAACAAAATGGGTTTCCCCCCAGAGCATTAATTATGATCAAGGCTTTATGCTCGTTCTATCAGGTTTCTCTAACATCCATAGTTTTGTGTGATGATACGCTCAATAGCTCAACCTCTGGAGTAAGACTAAGCGCATGAGGCAGTTTAAATTAGGTTTGATTATAAATCCTTATGCCGGCATCGGTGGAGCCTTAGCCTTAAAAGGCAGTGATGGCCCCGAAATCCGTGCAAAAGCGTTGGCAATGGGGGCTGAAAAACGCGCCAATGGGAAAACCAAATTAGCCTTAGAAGAGTTATTACCCCATAAAGACAACTTGACGATTTTCACCGCATCAGGAGAAATGGGGGAAGACCTGTGCCGTTCAATGGGGTTTGAAACCCAAGTTGTTTATACACCTGTGGAGCAGCAAACGGAGGCCTCAGATAGTCAACAGGCAGCCGAATGTTTATTAGACTTTGACGTTGATTTAATCCTCTTTGCGGGAGGCGACGGTACTGCGCGCAACATATTCGACATTGTGGCTGATAAAGTTGCTGTTTTAGGTGTGCCGGCGGGCTGTAAAATTCATTCTGGTGTGTACGCTATCACTCCTAAATCTGCCGGACGGGTGGTGAATATGTTAATCCAAGGGGAAATTGTTAGTCTTAGCGAAGCTGAAGTGAAAGACATTGATGAGGTGCAATTTCGTCAAGGAAAAGTCAGCGCTCGTTACTATGGCGAAATGCGTGTACCCACTGAATTGCGTTATGTTCAAGCCGTTAAAATGGGCGGCAAAGAGTCTGAGGAATTAGTGTTAACCGACATTGCTGCTCAGGTTATTGAATTAATGCAAGATTTCCCCGAAACCGTATTTGTGATGGGATCAGGTTCTACCGTTGGTGCAATTATGCAAGAATTGGGATTGGACAATACCTTGTTGGGCGTAGATATTGTGGTTGATCAGCAATTGATCCATCAAGACGCAACTGAAAATGATATTTTGACCTTTATTGAGAACAAACCCTGCAAACTCGTGATCACCTTAATTGGCGGGCAAGGGCATATCCTTGGTCGCGGTAATCAGCAACTCAGCCCCAAAGTGGTTAACACTATAGGCCGAGAGAACATCAATATAGTGGCAACTAAATCTAAATTGCAGTCGTTGCAAGGGCGCCCACTAATTAGCGACTCTGGAGATGCGCAATTAGACGCGCAATTGTCTGGATTAATCCCCGTCATTACTGGCTATCGTGATCAAGTTTTGTATCCCATAGCCGAAACTTAGCCAATACTTTATTTACCATAACTATTAGGAATCTTTATTAGTGTCCCATCAGCAATTAGAAGCGTTTATTCAACAAGCCGAATCTCAATTAGACTCAGTGGTGGATACCGGTACCGATGACGAGCTGTTCATTGCTGGTTATTTACACGGGCATTTTTCATTGGTAGTAAGCCAAGCTTTGAGCAGTGAACAAGCCAGTATAGAAACCTTAGATAAGCTTTTGTGTGCAAATTTAGACAGTGCGTTTGCGCAAAAAGAACTTGAGCCTGAAGATCAGCAAAAAGTGTTGCTGTTGTGGCAATCGTTAGTAAATAACCCATCGAGTTAGTCACGTACTCACTGTTAATATCTAAAACTTCAATTCTGCCGTTTACAACATTTCTGTCAAAAGCTTGCCGCTAAAGGGTGATTCATTGCCGTTTTCACTCTCTATTGTTGCAGTCGTATTCCAATAACCTACTGATTTAAACGGCGTCTAGGGTCATTTTTGCATTCATTAGATGTTTGCAGAAATGGCTTAATAAATGCAACTCACCTAACCAGATGAACCTATTTATTAATCAGTGTGTGTTTGCTTATAGACGTAATGGCGATACAAACGAAGAACTCATTTAGTTAGTCATCGTTGTTAAAGTTAATGAGTTTTGTGCAAGACAACACTAATTCCTAGAGCAAGAGAGTAGCGTGTGAAAATTCTAAATAAACAAAAATTGCATGGCTGTGTATGGTTAACATTGGTTTTCTGTTTGACGGCATGTTCGTCAATGTCTGACTCTGAGAATCAGCCAAAGATGCAATATGAAGAGTCTTTACCGGCACTAGGTAATATTGAGTATCACACCTCGATACTTGCCAATGAGCTTTTTGCAGGAGTGACAAAAAATCGTGATTACCGTTATGCGGTAGTGAGTTTTGTACCTGTGACTAACCTGCAATTTGATAAAACTTATCAGCATCCATTAATGCTTTTAGGCCATCAGTTAGCCGAAGGAATGGTCACAGAAGCTAGTCGCCGTGGATTTATTACTCAAGACTATAAGATTACAAACGATATATTAGTAACTAAAGAAGCAGAATACGCCTTAAGTCGTGACGTTTCTCGATTAGCGCCATTGCAAAATGTAGACTTTTATATTGCTGGTACTATTACTGAGCAGCAAGAAGGGGCAATTGTAAATGCGAGAATTATTCATGTTGAAAGTAAAGATGTAGTGGCATCGGCAACAAAGTTTTTTCCCGCAGAGCTGTTTTGGCAAAGAGAAAAGGTCACCATGCGAGGTGGCATGATCTACCGTACAGGTTCTTAAATGAAGGAGTCTTAAGTGACTAAACTAATATCAATATTCACCGCTGCTTTGCTAATGTCGGGTTGCTCAAGTTTCTCTTTGTTTGGTGAATCAGACACAGAAAAGCCAGATAATAAATCGAAAACAGAAATGACACCTCAAATGCAAGTTGTCAATATTGTGGCCGATCCTGCGATTCAAAACGCTGATGTTGAGCAATCGTCAACCACTTCCCATTCCCAATCAGATTTATACGGCAGTGAACGTGCTGATGCGTTATACGGCAATGGCAGCGGAACAAGTGCGCGCATGGTTACTAAGCATGTTGGCGATTATGTGCAAAGCATGACCCAAGATTTAATCTCCAACATGGAATATATAACCGATAAAACGCCAGTCGGTGTGACTAATTTTGCCCTCATTGATAGTGACTTACAAAGAAGTAACTTGTTGGGATTTCAACTGACTGAGTCATTTATGCATGAACTGCATAAGTTTCGTATTCCGGTGATTGATTTTAAAGCGACTGAATATATTCGCGTGACTGAACATGGTGACTTTTTACTAAGCAGAGATTTCTTAGAGTTAACAGAGCAATCTCCAATTGAGTATATTCTAACTGGCACTATGACCAAGCACCAAGGTGGCTATATTGTTAATGCGCGGATACTTGGTTTGGAAAGTAAAGCTGTAGTGGCAAGTGCACAGATGTTGATGCCGTTTTATGTGGTGGATGCGTTGTTACCCAGTGAGCACAATATGGTTGATGGTGTGCAACTGACCCAAGGGGAATAGCGCCATGAATCGGACGTTCAAGGTTTACGCTCTTTTTGCTTGTATCTTGCTGGTACTCAGTGGTTGTGCCTCCTCGGATAATGCGTTGGTTCATTGGTTTTCGACTCCTGAGCCACCAGTGGAGGCGCCTGTTGTGCAAGTCGAAAAGGGACCTAATCCAGAGACTGGCCTTGGTTATCGTGCAGATTCAAGAGCAAAAATGCTCAATGCTGACAGTAGCAACAAACAGCAATCAATAGCCATTTATCGTGCCCCAAATTCGTTATATCAACCTGCATTTACACACAAATCCTTATCTGATTATGCCGAGCAGTTGACCATGTCGTTAGTGAAAAACGGCAGACAACTGAACACCCAAAGTAAAGTGGGGGTGGCATCTTTTGTTAATTTCGATAAAACCCTTAAGCAAACTAGCGTATTGGGAAATCAATTGGCTGAAATGTTGATTGTTGAAGTACAAGGCTTTGGGGTGCAAGTGGTGGACTTTAAAACCACCGATTACATTGGCGTGGGTGGCAATGGCGATCTGGTGTTTAGCCGTGATGCGCGTAAATTATCAAACAAGTTAAACCTAGACTACATCTTATCTGGCACTCTGATCCGCAATGAAAAAGGGGTTCGAGTTAACGCAAGAGTGGTTTCCATGGACTCTAAAATAGTCGTTTCAAGCGCGTCCATTTTGATCCCCAATTTTGTGGTTAAGTCATTACAACCAGAATACGTAATAGTTGGCGAATAATCCCTAAACCCCTAACGAGTTTAGCTATTTAGGGATCAGTTTAGGTATAAATACGGCGGATTAAGTTTTTAATCAAAAACCGATTTGGGTTGAGGGCATCAAGAAGTTGTTTGGCCAGAGGTAAGGGCTCGTTACTTATTTGCGATGCTAACAACTCTGAGAGTAGGGGGGCAGTGGTTAATCCTCTAGAGCCTAAACCCGCAAAAACAAATAACCCCTCTAAATCCTGCGCATCTGCATAATGCTCAATGGGCAATGCTTTATATAAATCTTTAAATTGTTGGGATTGCTCGTCTGCGTCAAACGCTGCACCAACTGCTGGAATGTGATCTGGTAACGAGCAGCGAATTGCCGCTCGCCCTGTTTCTTGTCCATAAAGATCCTCTGCCCAACTAGTTTTCGCTAATGCCTTTTTGTGCATCTGTAAATTAGTGCTTTGTTCTGTGCTACGATACTCTTCATTAGTATCTTGTTTGACGTAAGTCGACCCTAGGGCATGAAATCCGTTCAATGCAGGTGTCATGTAGCCCTTGTGACATAACACGGTTTGCAACTTATCCAAGGGAGTTTGGGTTGGGATAGCTTCAACTTGGCCTCTTACCATTTGAAAAGGGATTGCGTTGCAGTATGAAAACTGGCTGATATCAGACCCAGTGGCAATTACCAAAGCGTCAAACTGTTTAGTATGACTGGCATATTTGTCAGGCAGTTCTACCCTCCAATGTTCGCCAGATTTGCTGATCCCCGTCACTTCTGCATCCAGCAATAGTTCACAATTCCCTTGCGCTTGAGCGCATCGAATCATTGCATCGACCAAATCAGGTGGGTTTAACCATCCACCTTGTGGAATAAATAGCCCTTCGTAGGGCAAATCTAATCCAGATATGCGAGTGGATGTTGCTTGATCACTATAGCCAACCAGAGATTCCGGCCAAATGTTGTTTTGTAATAAGTTTTGCTGACGTTTTATCACCGATGGGTTAAAGCCCAACTGCAGTACGCCACACCACTGGTGTGCATATGGGTAGCCTTGCTCAAGCAGTTGCCTATAACGGCGACAGGCAAAACCAAAGGATATTGCTTGAATTCGACTAGCAATATTCGCTTCGGCATTAAGTTGCGGATAAAAACCACCTTGAGGATTGCCAGACGCCCCTTGTGCGACTTTAGAGTCTTTGCACATTAAAGTGACGTTAAACCCTTTTTGGCCCAAAGAAAGGGCTATGTTGGCAGCAGCGATGCCGCCTCCAATAACGCCTATGGTTTGTTTCTGTTTTGCTGTTGTGGTTTGCATACCGTGGCGTTGAAAATAGCGGGCAGTTCGGCGATTGACATCAGGGTGATTAAAGTGACCCACTAACATGTCTCTTTTACGTCCATACCCTTTGGCTTTTTTGACCTCAAAACCTTGTTCCGCTAAGCCTCGTTTAACTATGCCTGCAGCAGTAAAGGTTGCAAAGGTAGCGCCTTGCTTGCTTAGTCTAGCCATTTGTTGGTAAAGGTCTGAGCTCCACATTTCAGGATTTTTGCTTGGGGCAAAACCATCTAAAAACCAAGCATCAACTAGCCCTTGAGGAAGGTTGTGCATGCTTGAAAAAACCTCATTGGCTTCACCTAACCAAAGATCAAGTATCACCTTACCGCTATCAAAACTCAGGCGATGGCAGCCAGCGACTAAATCAGGATAGTGTGCGGTTAATTGTGCAGAGTAGTGTTTTAATTCTGGCCATTTATTTAAGGCAGTGATTAAGTCGACCTTGGGAATTGGAAACTTTTCACAACTAATGAAATGCAAACACTCAGGGGCTGCATCATTTGATGATTGCCTTATTTGCTCAAACAGTTGCCAAACAGCTAAAAAATTTAAACCTGTCCCAAAACCCGTTTCAGCAATCACAAAACTTTTTTGACGGTGTGTTGTCCATACATCAGGTAGTTGATTGTTTTTTATAAAAACATAACGACTTTCCTCTAACCCATTGTGATTAGAGAAATACACATCGTCGAAATCTTCTGCAACGGGAGTACCTTCAGAGTTGTAAACGATTTTGGCTGGTTGAATAGTCAACAGGTGTCCTTAATTTATATTTGAATCATACAGATAACTGGATTCCACTTTATTCTGATTAAAATGGTGATTTTTAGGAAACTTATTAATTCCCATGCTAGCATTACTAAAAGCATTATTTCATTTAGCATAAGAGCAGACCAGTTAAGTCTGTAAAATCATTATTATATGCGGAAAATTCTTCGATTAAATCGTAAAAAAGGTGAAAAATGAGAAGAGCAGTCATAACAGGTATCGGTATTGTTTCTAGCATAGGGAATAACCAGGAAGAAGTTCTGGATTCCTTGCAACAAGGTCGTTCAGGCATCACCTTTTCAGATGAGTTCGCGGAGATGGGTTTGCGTTCACAGGTCTGGGGAAAGGTAGATATCGATTTTAAAGAACATATCGATCGTAAACAGTTACGCTTTATGGGTGACGCAGCGGCTTATGCATACATTGCAATGCAACAAGCTGTTGAAGACTCGGGTTTACCTGAAGATCAGGTGTCCAACATTCGAACTGGTATTATCGCAGGTTCTGGTGGTGCGTCATCAAAAAGTCAGGTAGATGCTGCTGATATTTTGCGTGAAAAAGGGGTGAAACGAGTCGGTCCTTACATGGTCACCAAATCTATGGCCAGTACCGTTTCTGCATGTTTGGCAACACCCTTTAAAATTAAAGGTATCAATTATTCAATTGCTTCAGCTTGTGCTACCAGTGCCCACTGTATTGGTAACGCTCTAGAGTTGATTCAGCTAAACAAACAAGATGTTGTATTTGCTGGTGGCGGTGAAGAACTACACTGGACGTTATCTGTGCAGTTTGATGCTATGGGTGCATTGTCATCGAAGTACAATGATAATCCGGAAGTGGCTTCACGAACCTACGATGCCGATCGCGATGGCTTTGTTAGCTCTGGCGGTGGCGGTATGGTTGTGGTTGAAGAACTTGAACATGCCTTAGCGCGTGGTGCTAAAATTTATGCCGAAGTGGTTGGTTACGGTGCTACTTCTGATGGTGTAGATATGGTTGCTCCTTCTGGTGAAGGCGCTGTTCGCTGCATGCAAATGGCGATGCAAGATGTAGATACGCCCATTGATTACCTTAACACTCACGGTACTTCCACGCCGGTAGGTGATGTTAAAGAATTGGCGGCCATTCAAGAAGTGTTTGGTGGTAAGAGTCCTGCAATCAGCTCAACCAAGTCTATGACTGGTCATGCACTAGGCGCTGCTGGTGTTAATGAAACTATTTACAGTATTTTGATGATGGAAAATGACTTCATTGCACCATCCATTAATATTGATAATTTAGATGAAGCGGCTGAAGGTCTAGATGTCGTGACCTCACCACGTGAAGCTAAACTCAATACTATCATGTCAAACAGTTTTGGTTTCGGTGGAACCAACGCTACATTAGTGTTGAAAAAATACGAAGCTTAAGGGCTTTTTTAGTGAGCAAGGTATTGCCTTGCTCACTATATTTCACACAAAGCTTCTAATTCCTGCATATCGATAATTTCTATCATTCCATAATCAACTTTTATTATATTCTTCTGACCTAATTGGTTTAACAGCTTGTTTACTGTTTGTCGTGAACTGTTGATCATATGGGCCAATGATTCTTGTGATATACCAATTTGTTTGGTTTTTTGATGTTGCCCTGCGTTATGAAGGCCGTTTGCCAGCAGAATAATTCGTCGAGCCAATTGCCCTAATAATGACAATCCGCCTGTTTCATCGATTAAATTAAATGTCACCCTAATTCGCTGACACAACATGCGCATAAAAAATGGATAGAAGTGAGGGTTATCTTGCAGTAATTTTTGAAATGCGAGTTTTGGAACCATAAGTAAATGGGATTTTTCATCAGCATGGGCATCATGGGTTCTGGGCAAATCATCGAACATTGATATTTCCCCAAACCAAGTGCCATTCTCAAGCCATGTCAGCACCATTTCTTTGCCCTGTGAATTAACATTACTGACCCGAATTTTGCCTTTTAAAATACAATAAATACCATCCGCGCTATCGCCTTTAGCATGCAAAATTTGTCCTTTGTTAAGGACTTTTAACTTACTCACCGCAATCAACCCTTGAATCACATGGAGAGGCAGTTGATCCAGCCAATTGTTGTGTTTGAAAAGATACTCTATTTCCGAATTATCCATGGCAATTCCATAAAGATTGTCAAATTGACGACAGTGTAACTCAAATAAATGCCTTACAGTGGCCAAATGTTAATTAATTGTAATTTGGGAAGTAATGAATATGGTCGCCAGTGTTAAACAAAGTGTAAGTGAACAGGAATGGCAAATGCGGGTGGATTTAGCCGCCTGCTATCGGATTGTCGCCCACTATGGTTGGGACGATTTAGTGTTTACCCACATCTCCGCTCGGGTACCAGGGCCTGAGCATCACTTTTTAATTAATCCCTATGGTTTATTATTTGAAGAAGTGACAGCGTCCAACTTAGTCAAAGTGGACCTGCAAGGCAATATTGTAATGGATAGCGAATTCAATATTAATCCAGCGGGTTTTACTATTCACAGTGCCGTGCATGAAGCCAGAGAAGATGCCTTGTGTGTGTTGCATTTACACACCACCGCTGGCGTTGCGATATCAACCCTAAAAGACGGGTTACAGGCCTACAGCCAACAATCTTTGTTTGCCTTGTCATCAATGGCCTACCATGACTATGAAGGTGTGGCCCTCAATCCTGATGAAAAAAGCCGTTTAGTGGAAGATTTGGGCGATAACAGTTTTATGATTTTGCGCAACCATGGACTGCTTACCTGTGGAGAGTCAATTGCGGATACCTTTTTGGGAATGTTCTTATTGCAGCGTTCATGCGAAATTCAATTGCAAGCCCAAGCAACGGGACAGCCCATGATTAAAATTCCGGATCCCATATTAAGTGGTATCCAAGCCCAAGCGAAACAGGTGACTCGCTCTGCTGGTGGCGCATTAGCTTGGCCAGGCATACTACGCAAGTTAGACAGAGTTAATCCAGGCTATGATCAATAGTTGAGATGGTTTTTACATGGCTAAAAAAAAAGGTTTTTCAATTACTGAAAAACCTTTTTTATTGGCTTCGATAATGATGTTATCGGCGGACAAAGTTTATTGAATGTCTAAAAGCTCAACCTCGAAAATAAGCAAAGAGCCTGGGGTGATACTTCCTGTCGCATTGTCGCCATAGGCTAAATCAGCGGGTATAAAAAATTTAAATTTATCACCCACTACCATTAGCTGAACGCCTTCGGTCCAACCGGCAATGACTTGATTCAAAGGAAAGCTAATAGGCTGGCCTCTGTCTACCGAACTATCAAACACAGTGTCATCGATTAACGTACCATGATAATGAACTTTTACCGTAGAGGTAGCTGTTGGATGGGCTTCACCATCGCCTTTTTGTAATACTTGATATTGCAAGCCTGAAGCCGTTTCCACCACACCTTCGTTGGCTTTGTTTTTGGTCAAAAATGCCTTGGCTGTTGCGGTGTTTTCAACGGCTAACTTTTTATTATTTGAATTTCTATTGAAGTAGAATACTGCTAATGCAATAACCACGGCTAAAACAATAAACTTCATAACTTTTCCTATCTTTTTTGATTAATTAACGTAAATACTTAATGGGGTTTGTGTTTATAGACTAATTTCCAGCTAACTCCTTGAGAATAATGCTCCAATGATCCAAACCATCGTAAAACGCTTTAATGGGAAGGCGCTCATTTAGGCCATGGGCAAACATCTCATTTGGATCCATAAATGCACTGGACATCGCCCATGTGGGGATCCCAGCCTTACGAAAGTGTTTACCATCGGTGCCGCCAGACTCCATGTAAGGGATAATATCTAGGTTGGGATACCGTACGTGTACGGCTTTAGCAATAGCAGACATCACGTCTTCTCGTAATTCGGATACGGGACTTTCAACTGGCGCATCCAAAGTGACAAATTCAATCTCATGGTTATCGACCACTTTTTGCAAGCTTTGTTTAACCTCTTCAACAGTGACACCTGGGAAAATGCGACAATTTACTGTGGCCGTAGCTGATTGGGGCAGGGCATTTTCAGCATGGCCTGCTTGTAACATGGTGGTGACGCAAGTGGTGCGGGTTGTCCCCACGTAAGAGGACTCTATCTCTAAGCGATCAGATGCTTGTTTATCAGTAGGGTCTTCAGCGAATGCTAACATTACCCCACCTAATTCACCGCCTATTTGTTTCCCCGTAATACGAAAAAAGTTGCGAGTCATGTCTGTCCACATTACTGGGAAGTGATAGTCTCTAATTTTCAATAAAGCCGTTGATAGCTCATAAATCGCGTTGTCGGGCCGTGGACGAGAACTATGACCGCCTTTATTACGCAATGTCAGTTCAAAACTCACATAGGTTTTTTCTGCAGCTTGAACTTTGTAGGTTAGTGCGTTGCCATTTGCATCCAAACTACCGCCTCCAGCATCTGAATTTAACGCAAATTCTGCCGTTGCGAGTTCAGGACGGTCATTGGCTAACATACGGGTGGTGACCATACCTGTTTCTTCATCACCTGAAAAAACTAGGTAGAGCTCACGATTAGGTACAAATCCCTGTTTTTTTAGGTGAATAAACGTTGATGAGAGCATGGCAATACCATACTTATTATCAATGCTACCACGTCCATAAAAGTTCTTATCATCTTGGGTCAATTCAAAGGGTGGGCGTTCCCAATCTTTTGCCAAGGCCGAAACTACATCCATATGGCCCAATAACAAAATAGGCTTTTTTTGGCTTAAACCATTAGTTGGATAACGCACAATTAAGGAAGCGGTTTCCCCGCTGGGAATAATCTGAATGTCGTCTTCCCTAAAGCCAACCTGTTTAAATTCATCCGCTAAATAAGCTGCCATTTTCGGCACATTTCCTTTGCCAGCAACAGTGGGAATGCCGACGATGGTGCGATAAATCTCCAAGGATTTTTTAGCATGTTCGGAATCTTTTACGGTATTTGCCAACGCTGAGGTGGTTGATATCAGCAAGATACCGAGTACTAAAGCATATTTCATGGAGAAATCTCTTTGATTGGGATGGTTTGATTCCCTAGATTAACGGGAACAAAAGATAAATGCATGTATACAGGCAGTTTTATTTTCACAAATGGCATAACCCACGCAATTTTTCAGCCTAATTAACTATCGCCAATAGCAAATAGGTGGTGATATCAGTTACATTTTTATTCGCGGGCAATATGGGGGAGTGGATGAAAATGCCCTCGTAGAGGTTTAAAAAGAGGGCATTTTTTAATATTAATAAGTATTATTTTTTCCAAACTCTAAAAGCTATGATTGAAAATAGACTCAGGAAAAAGATAGACAACGTTGAGGGGGCTGATACTTGCACAGAATCGTCAACAATATTAACGTCGAAGGTGCCGCCAACGCTGGCAAAGGAAAAATCATCAAAGAAAACTCCACCACCATTTTCAAACAGATCACCAAACATCGCCACCGTCTGACTACCTAAGTTAGTTGCCGTAAAGTTTAGGGTTGCAATGAATGTATCTTCTCCAGAGATCGCAGGAGCAAATAAGTCAGTTAAACCACCTACATCGTTCAATAGGTCGCTATTCATCCACGACGCCACACTGAAACCATCAAAAGTGACATTTGAAAAGCCACTAAAGGTGTTCACGTCTATGGCGTCCACAAAGTTAAATCCGAAGGTTGTTAAGGTTAAATTCGTGGGGGTATCAATGAAGACATCAACGGCAAAAGCGTCGCCTATCTGCACGTCAGAAACGTCACTGAATTCTATGTCGTATTCGATAATATTGGCTTGTGTTGAAGTGACAGTCAGTAGTAAAAATGCGCCTAAAGCAAAAGATGGAAGATATTTATTAACAATGTTCATGTTGTCATTCCTAAATTAATTTTGTGTATAAAGTGAAAAAGCTGTCAGCGTGTTATCCACTGACAGCTATAGGTAAATTATTGATTTCGGTACAATACAAACCAGTGACTGTAATCTAGTCGAGTAATACCACCATCACCGTCTAGGTCAGCCGCTGCAAAGTAATTCTCATCGCCCACTTGGCTGCCCATTGCCGATAAGAAAAGGTCTCTATCTTCTAGATCAATTTGACCATCACAATCGAAATCACCTTCAATACCATTGCTACAGCTATCGTCGCTGTCGCTGATTAATCCAAGGGTGATGTAATCAAGGTTTACCCAGCCGGTATTGTCTATATCATTTTGGAAACGAATGACGCTCAGCCCAGCATTGAGGCTAATCACATCCTGTTTACTTGCCCAACTATCCCAAGCTCCAGTACTAACAAAAGTGCTATCGCCTTGGTCGATATTATTGATATAGACGCTGAGTGAACGGTCACCTGAGGGACCGTCAGGACCCATGGCGTAGTTAACACCTAATTCATAGTCTCCGGCAGTTGGGGCATAAACACTCAATGCCACAGAATCATCTTCATGGACAATATCCGCAACAAAGCCGAATCCACTGAATCCAGTGTGGCTATTGTCTACAACAACGCTGTTGAGTAGACCATCCTCAGCTTCGGTTTTTTGAGTTAATTCAATATAATCTATATTTACATAACCACTGTCTCCGGAATCGTACTGATAACGCAGGGTGTTTTGGCCTTCTTTTAAAGTCACAACATGTTCAGTGTTGGCCCATTCGTTCCACTCCACCGTAGTTTGAAAGTTAGCTTGGGTTTGTTCACTGCCATTAACGTATACGCTTAAAGTCCGGTCGCCACTAGGACCATATGTGCCCATGGCGTAACGCATATCAATGATGTACTGACCAGCAACACCGGCATTGAAGCTAAACTCTACACCGTCGCCTTGATTGAGTATTTGCGCAGCAAATCCAGTGCCGCTGTATCCTGAGTGTTCGTCCTGTGCTTTGGCATTTCCTAGCATATCGGCATCTTCGGCTTCTTGTTTGAAGCTATGATCGATTAACAAGACATAATCGATATTGATAGCATCATCGTCACTGTCTTTTTGCAGGGTTAAGGTTGCACCCTGTGGAATGTCGACTAACACAGTCTCAGTTAACACATAAGACCCCGCCCACTGTCCAGTTGAACTATATTCAACGTCTGCTTGATGTGCGCCGTTTACGTATACGCTATATGTGCCTGTCTTTTTCGATGTGTATCTAAGTTGTAAAGCCGTTGCTTTTGGCATATCAGTAAACTCGATACCAGAACCATTGGTATGAATATTCTCCACTGCCAGCTCACCAGAGGCTTCGCTATCGTTAAAAATTGAACCACTGCCTAACAGGGTGCCACTTTCTGCTTCAATGATGTCGCCTGTAGCCGTGCCTATTAAACCAGGTACTTCAGGTGGTTCAGGGATATCGTCTAATAGATATTGATAGTTTGACTCCAATCCTGCATTAGCAATAATGTCTAAGGCTTCAGCTGGCCAGTCGGCATCCGAGATAACGTGCATATCAGTAATGCTGGAGTTAGGTGCGCCCGTGGCATTGGAGCTGGAAGTAGTATAAATATTACTATAATGATTATCCCGTTTGTCTCGCCACGCATTTAGTTCAAAGTTATCTTGGCCGGGGACGATTTCAAATACCAGATCTTCGCCGGTGTAATAGGCGGTTCCTTCATCAGGGTGATATACCCCTTGGAAATGAGTAGTAGGAGCTTTTACGTAGTTTCTACTTGCTTCCGAGTTGGGTTGGTTACCAAGAGTATAAAAGGCACCACCATCTTCTAGCGTCGTCATAACATTGTAAACGCGGTTGTTATTGAATTTATTGTTTCTGGCGACCGTGGTGTAGTTATCAGGGGTGGTTTCGGGACCGAAATTGTTCCAACCCCAACCTAAACTTACGCCAGTGTAATGGGTATTTTGAATTTGGTTGTGCTCTATGTTTAACCCATTGGTAAAGAAGGCTGTAATGGCAGCATGTCCCCAATAAATGCGCGTTGCGTCGTAGATAAGGTTGTTCTTTATCAATATATTCTGCACCACACCTTCTTCAGCACTAGGATACTTTTCATAGGCACCTCCATCGCCAATATAAACATGTTGTGGGTGAGAGACGTTGATTCCAGAACCACCGATATCGAGAAATGCGTTGCCGATAATTTGTGACTCAAGCACGTCATTTGTAAAGTTAATTCCTTCGCCACCAATGTGCTTAATTACACCATCTTCGAAACTAATGTATTGCCCATGATTAACATTAATTGCACCGGGCATGACATCGTAAGCTGTGTATTTATCGGTGTGCCAGTTTCCGTCGCTGTATGCCATTTTGTAAGTTGACGCTTGTACTGTACTTTTCCCTGCAGAACCTGCCACTTCAGGTAAAGTCGCTTCGGTATAGGCAAAAGTAAGACCTTTAAAGGTGATGTTTTTAACAGGATTGGCTTTTGAATCACCGTTTAGGTTGAGTAAACCGCTGGCATGGGGGGCCCAAACTTCTGCGGTGTCCATATTGACTGTTTCTGTGTAGTAATAAAGGGTGTCTGTGCTGCGATCAAAATAGAATTCGTTGGCGTCATCGAGAAATTCATAAGCATTTAATAACGTATGATTGCCACTGTTGGTGAAGCCACCCCAATTTTGTTTCATGGCGATTGCTGCGTAGGGCTGTGAAAATTTCATAACCCGGTTATCGTCTTCGATTATTGTTTCGCGAACAGTAACAAAGTTGGTATTCCACTTCGTTTGGTTCATTATTTCTATATCGGTAACATTGCTGATTGATGGGAGATCAGACAAATTATAAGTCACACCATCAGGGTGAGAGCCATCAATTCTGGCCCAAGTGGCTTGACCTGCAGTAATATTATACGTACCCCAACTACCTGTTACGCCAACCCGTTGGCTAGCCATATAAGCGCGTTCGCCATTGACGATTAGAGTTCTTAACTTTTCGTCGCGATTCAAGGTTGCCTTGTAAATATTTCCACTATGGTGACTCCAGCCCGTGACTTGAGTAGCACCATTTAAAACCGGTTCTTCACTGTCGTACGCTGCATAAATGACACTATAACCATTTTGGCCTGAGTCCCTTGAGTCGAACTCGATTGGAGTATCAATAGGGTAATTGCCGCCTTTAATATAAATGTAAATATCTTCATTCATATCCTCATTAACAAGTCTGACGGTATCTCGAGCTTTTTCCAAGGTTTTAAACGGTGACGTTAAACTACCTGGGTTAGTATCGTTGCCATCGGGAGCAACGTAATAGGTTTGCCCCACGGCTAAACTGGACATACTCGCTAACATTAACGTGAAGGCGCTCCGGCTTAGTTGTTTAACTAAGCCGGAAGGACTACTAAAGTAATCTGTTTTGGACTGATTCATAAGCTATCTCCTTGTGGATTTACGCTATCTAAAAAGGTTTTTGCTGCGATTTGATATTTCAATGATCTTGATTAATATATTAACGAATGATTAACAATGCATTTATAGTTTATCGTTAATATTTTACAAAATGTTGTAATTTGAAAAAATGGGTTAGTTTAGGGGCTTAACTAAGCCCTTCAGTGAAACTCCCATTTCAAGTGGGGAAAGGGCTAAGAACAGGATATAAAGCTTGCCCTTCTTCGGAATATGAGTACTATTGCCATATCAACATAATAAGAATAATCAGAACTAGATAGCTGTTTGCAAGGCAGTGTTTTATTTGGGTATGGCGGAAAAATTGAATAGTAAAAAGAGCAATTCGACAAACGGAGTGTCGGCAAGCGGTCAAACCGTTTCGTTGAACAAGGCTGCTTATGACAAGATTCTACAATGGGTTTTTGAAGGCAAGTTAGCTCCTGGTTCATTTATGTCACAAAATGAAATATCCAAACTAATGGATATTCCTACCCAACCATTAAGAGATGCCCTTCGTGTATTGGAAAGTGAAAAAATGCTGACCATACACCCTAGAGCCGGTATCCAATTTCGTAAACCGGATTTAGAGTTTATCCGTTCTACCTACCAATTTCGTTCAATTATAGAAAGTGCGGCAGCTCGCCATTTTGCTCAATATGGCCACGAAGATATTATTCAGTCGTTAATCAAAGAGCATAAAGCTCTGATCAAAAAAGTCGAAAAATCGGGTATTACACCCACCGTTTTAGATGAAATAGAAGCAATCGAGCAGAAGTTTCATGGGACTATGATATCCAGTCTGAATAATGAATTTGTTGAGGTGACGGCAACGCGCCTGAAGTATTACATTAAGCTGATTCAGTTAGAACATCATTTCACACCTAATTTGGTTGTGAATACCTTGAACGAACATATTCAAATTTTGCAAGCTTGTGCCGACAGAGATCAAGAAGCTGCCTCTGCGGCATTGATTAGACACTTTAAAGAAGCCTTGCATCGCCATATGAAGCTGTTTTAATTTAAAACATCGAACGAATACGTTCCATTTGCTGTTGCAGAATTAAGCTTGTCGACAGTGGAGCAGTAGGATGCTCTGTTTTATTTTGTAGCAGTTGTTCCGCCACCGCGATGGCTTCGTAGCAATAACCAATGCAAGGTTCAGTATCGATGAACGCGTCTATTTTGGTATCCATTTTATATAATTCACAGGACTTGGCTCGCCAAAAGTCCGGTATTTTTATATAACCTTTTTCACCAATAATTAACGCTGCATTTTGTAAACGGCACTGAAACGACGTAGCCAACGAAAGGGTAACATCACCAGCCGTGGCTAGGATCACTAAGTCATTATCTACACCGGTTGCAGCTTTTTGTGCTTTTAAGGTTAAATCTGTGAGATCGACGGGGTTGAAATAGTGAGCAATGGCTAATGGGTAAATTCCCATGTCTAACAAACAGCCGCCAGCTAAATCAGGGTTGTACATTCTGCCCACAGGATCATATGGCACTCGATAACCAAAATCCGCTTTTATATGTTTAATTTTTCCAATTAATCCTTCTTCAACCCACTGCTTTGCTTTAATTATTGAAGGCAAAAAGTAAGTCCAAAGGGCTTCCATTAAAAATACATTCTGTTGTTTGGCAATGCTTTGTAGCTCAACACATTGCTCAGTTGATATGGTAATTGGCTTTTCGCATAGCACTGACTTTCCAGCTAATAGTGCCGCTCTTGCATGTTCAAAGTGAAAGTTATGGGTTGTGGCGATATAAACGACATCGATATTGGGGTCGTCAAATAATCGCTGATATCCAGCATAGGCATATTGTATGTGGAATTTATCTGCGAATTGTTGTGCTTTGTCTGCTGATCTTGCAGCAATGGCAGCTAATTTTCCATTTCTCACATAAGTCATATCTTCACAGAACTTCTCTGCAATACGGCCAGCGCCTACTATGCCCCAATTCACTTGTTTTTCTAACGCCATTAACTCTCTCCCAAATAGTGCTTTCACTCGTTCGGCTTTAATAGAACCTGCCTAAATTTTTTAAAGATTACGAAACGCTTGGTTTTAATTCAGCAATTGCATCCTTTGAAAGGGTTAATCCGTGTCCCGCCTGGCTAGGTAACTCTATATAGCCTTGATTAATGTTAAAGGGTGAGTCAACGATGTAATCCCAATTAAGCATGGAGTGTTCTGTATATAACACCTCTGGTAGGGCTGAGGCGATATGTACACCCATTTCCATAGGTGTATTACCTAAAGCGATGGGCATGCCTTTTTCTGCACACAACCAACCAATGCGCAGGGCAGAGGAGAAGTCACCGTGAATGTTTATGACATCGGCTGCGTCATTATCAACTAGGGATTTTTTACCTGCTAAATTTAGATACTCACCGGCATTTAGATGGGTATTTGTTAATGCCTGTTTCACTTCTTTTAAACCTGCTATATCGGTTCTTAATATAGGATCTTCAACCCAGTAAATGGGAATACCGGCACCTTCAAATTGTTTAATTTTAGCGATGGCTTCTTTCGGCGACCAAGCCTCATTGGCATCTACCATGATAAGTTTGTCTTGACCAACGATCTCCACAATCTGTTTAAGTCTGCCGATATCTCGGCTGATATCTTGATGGCCAACCTTTACTTTGTAACCACTAAAGTTATGTTTAATGGCGTCGCTGTAAAAGTCGAACACTTGTTCATCGCTCAAATGAAAACACACCCCGCTTCCATAGGCTTTGACCTTAGATTCAGTGCCACCTAGCAGTTGATATAGCGGTAACTCAGCGCGCTTAGCCACTAAATCCCAGAGTGCTTGATCTATAGCTTGGTCCAAATGATAGGGCAGAGATTGGATGTTTCCGCCCCTTGGACGGGTGACTTGATGAATTAGGCTTTCAGGTGCTTGATTCACCATCCCTTGGATGCCACTTGCTTCTAATAACTGTCTAATAAAACTAGCGTTTGGCAAAGGGGCGGTTAACGACTGGAAAAAACCTAAACCTGATAAGCCGTCGCCATCGAAAATTTCTAGTGCGCCTATCCATACTCTGCTTGATGCGATTTGTGAATCTCCAATTATCCTATCTCTGGCATAATCAAAGCAGTGAATTCGAATATTCTCTATTTTAGAGTTCATTTGTTTTCCTTATTCTTTTCAGGCAGTTATTCATCTAGAAGCCCCATAGCCCCATTGCCCTTTTAATTGATTTTTCCAAGTGAGCATCTAGACTCTCTACGGCTTTTGTTTGGTCTCTTTTGGCAATTGCGTCAATTAAAGCCAAGTGTTCTTCATTGGTGCGCAAAAGCATTTCATTGGATGCTAAATCAACTCGATCCAGTCGGGTTAAGCGGATTAAATCCTCATTAGCCAAATAATTTTTGGTAATAATTTGATTATTTAACGACAAAATGAAGGCTGTATGCAGTTCTGAGTCTAACTTTGCCAGCTTTTCACAAATTAGTAAGTTACTGCGACACTTAGTTATTTCATCTTGTATCTCTAGGTGGCGCTGCTTGAAGTCATGTATTTCTTTATCTGAAACTGATCTTATGTAGGATTTTAATCCTTCCCTTTCTAAGATAACTCTCAACTGATAAGTGTTACGAGTAAGGGCAAAGTCAGTGTCTATAATTTGGATACCACTTCGGGGTAAAACGTTAATTAACCCCTCAGTTTCTAATTTGTTTATGGCGACACGCAATGGACTGATTGCAACCTGTAAAACCTTCACAATCTCACTCTGTGTGTAAGTTGCGCCTTTGGCGATATCACCATTTAAAATACTTTCTTTTAACAAACAATAGGCCTCTTCACTTAAATTAACCTTATTGTCTGAAATATCAGTACTTCCACTCATCTCAATGCCTTAATCAGCTTGTTAAATAAATATAAATACGCAACTTGTTGAAATTAAACTCTAATATTTTCAATTGTTACTTTCGTTGTCGACTATAAAATTTCAATTTCGACAATCTAGACCTTCATAAAGAGACTTATTCTGATGAATAGTAAACTTTATGAAATATCAAAAGTCAATGTTAATAGATGTTAAATAGTTTTTAAAAAATATCAACTGTTAGGGTTGAAATATCATAAATTGGGTGTAATATGATTTCCAGCTAGCGAATTTGATCATTCAATTAACAAAAAATACAAACACAATTTATGTCGCAGGGTACAAGTATGAAAAAATTGAAAACTAAGTTATCTGTGTTATCCGTCGTGATCGGAAGCACACTTTTAGTCAATGCTCATTCAGCTGAAGTTACAGACGAAAATAACGACGTTGAAGTGATTGAAGTTCGAGGTGGAATTCGAGGCAGCATCGTTAATTCACAAAATTTAAAACGCGGGGCAAGTGGGGTTGTTGATGCAATCACCACCGAAGACCTTGGTAAGTTTACTGACGATAATATTGGTGATGCCATTAACCGTATTCCTGGTGTCCAGATTCAACGCAATAACAATGGTATTTCAGGTGACCGAGCGTCAATCCGCGGCATGGGCCCTCTTTTTGTTAACACTACAGTGAACGGTCGCTCACCTTTATCCCATGGTGATGAAGGCATCCAAAATATTCGCCAGTTCAACCTTGATGTTATCCCATCGGAAATTATTAGTGGTGTTGTTGTTCGTAAAACGCCTTCTGCTGAAACCATAGAGGGTGGTATTGGTGGTTCAATTGAATTAGAAACACTCAAACCGTTAAATTCATTGAGCTCATTTAAAGATGGCCGCAATTATTTTGGGGCAGCGACGATTTCTGGTTATCACGACAGTCAAACCAGTGAAGTTGCACCTAAATTATCTGGCATCTTCGGGTTTAAAAATGACGACGATACTATTGCTGGTTACGTTTCCGCGATTATCTCTGATGCGGATTATTCAGTAGATGAAGTCTTCACAAGGGCGCAAGAAAGAGATCTGCAATTAGATACAACTGGCGATGGACAGGCCGATACAATTCGTGAAGATGTGCTGTCTCATACTCGAATTTCCTATAATGCCATTCGTGGCAGCAAAGAGCGTCAGTCTATTTCGGCAGGGGTACAATGGAAAATTAATGATAGTTTAGAGTTAACTGTTGATGGGTATACTTCAAGTTTTGACGTTTATTCTCAGCGTCCTACCTTAGATGTCTTCTTCGATTACAGTGGTGTATTCGGTCCTGGTGCTATCGATATTGAAAACAATTTTGTGCAAGGTATAGATGCATCTAAAGTGGTTGGCGGTAGCGGCATTTATTTGAGTCCATTCGACTTATTGTTCGACAATTTGTCTGATAACTCTACCGTCGGTTTTAATCTAATATGGGGAAAATACAGTGACTTTACCCTAGAAGCCGATTACTCCTATTCAACGGTAGATTTTAAACAGGATTTAAGACTTGGTATTTTTGAGTCAAATATCAACACTGTGCTTGATCAAAGTCAGATTACATTTGATGGCACAGGTGATGTACCGTCGTTTACCTTTGGTGCCGATGCCAACGATCCCGCGTCATATGACAGTATCGGGGCCTTCGTTCGTGAACGGGAAGGGGATTCGGATAAACATGCATTTAAATTAGATGGAAAACTCTATATCAACGAAAATTTAACTGCAAAAGGTGGTGTGCGTTATACCACAGCGGAAATTGATATTCGTGAAGCCAGTGCCTTTGGTCTGATTTTTGATGATGAAGCCTTAGAATCAGCGACTTTCGATGGTTCCTTAACAGAAGTGTTGTTCCCTGGGGAGAACCTGGGATATAACCAGTTTTTGCTTGCCGATTATGATGCGCAATTAGCTGCTTATCCGGATATATTTGGCTTAAGTGCAGATAGAAGCTCCTTCGATTCTCCGTTGTACGATGTGGTTGATGGCGCTATGCCATTGGATAGAGCCAGTTCTTTTGTAGTGGAAGAAGATACCTTAGCATTTTATGTGCAATTGGATTTCAACGGTGAGTTTGGTTCGTCTGATTTACCCTTTAGCGGGAATGTCGGCTTACGTGCAGTAGAAACCGATCGCGATGTATATGGTTTCCAAAATGTGCGAGTTGTGCACCCCGTTGCAGGCCAAATTAGTGCAGAATATGTACCATCAACAGTCAGTAATGACGGTTGGGAATACTTACCTAGTGCCAACTTAATGGTTGAGCTAAGTGACGACATGCAACTGCGCTTTGGTATCTCTAAATCCATGTCTCAGCCTGAATATACTGACTTAAAGTCAAATGGAACCGTAGACTTTGTTGACCCATCTGCATCTGGGTATGATCCCACGATTAACCCGACGGCAGAAATTGGTAACCCAAATTTGAAGCCATATACCGCATGGTCATTTGATTCAACTTTTGAATATTACACTCAAAATGACGGTGCTATTTATGCCAGTCTGTTCTACAAAGATGTGTCTAACTTTGTCCTGCGTGAAGCGCGCTCTGATGTGCAGTTAGAAGGTTTCGGTGATCAGCTTTTTGATGTAACTCAACCGGTAAATGTATCTAGCGGTGAAGTTAAAGGTATTGAACTGGGTACCAATATGCCGATTACTGAATTCTTTGGGATTCAAGCTAACTATACATTTGTTGATTCGAGTTTTGATAACCCAGAAAACAATCCTTTATTAAGCTACGGTTTCCCTGGCTCGTCTGAAAATAACTTTAATACCACTGTGTATTATGAAACAGATAAATTCGGAGCAAGGCTAGCCTATGTTTATCGTGATGAGTTCTTCCAAGCCCTAGGTGGTGGTTTTGACCGAGCTAACCAACCTGCGTTTAGTGAAGCGACTGCCCAAGTGGACATTAACCTGTCGTATAACGTAAATGAAAACGTCGAGTTAATTTTAAATGTTATCAATGCCACCGAAGAAAACGCTAGGAATTACATTGTAGATGAATCTAACTTCCGTGATTATGTCACCAGAAGCCGTACAGTTGTTTTTGCCGTCAGAGGTAACTTTTAATTAGAGGGAAGTACATAAATGAGTGTCCGCCTGGACACTCATTTTGTAACTAAATCATCATGAATGTAGAAGTATCACTCCACTCCATCGATTTTTATGTCATTGCCATATACGTCATTTTATTAATGGCTATCGGCCTTTTTGTTTCGTTACGGCAATCAAAAGATGCCTCACTTTTTGTGGGCGATAAAAGTGTTGGTTTTGCCAGTATTGGCATGTCTATTTGGGGGACTAATATTGGTCCGTCATTTCTTATTGCCAGTTTTGGCGCAGCGTACGGCTCAGGTATGTTGATTGCTAATTTTGAGTGGATGGCATGGATATTTATGCTGCTACTGGCCATGGTATTTACACCATACTATTTGAGTTTAAATGTCACGACCATCCCACAAATTATCAAACGCCGTTTCGGCGAGACCATGTACCGCTTATTAACTGCTTATTCGCTGTTGACTGTGGTGGTGGTTTGGCTTGGTGGTGGTTTATATGTTGGCGGTCTGTTGTTTTCACAATTTACTGGTTGGGAATTGTGGCAGTCGGTTTTATTGTTGCTAGTTATCGCTACCAGTTTTACTGTGGTAGGGGGCTTAGCCGCAGTAATTGTGACCGACGCATTTCAAACTGTGTTAATGATAGTGGGAATGGCCGCCTTAACCTTAATTGGTTTGTACGAAGTGGGGGGGATAGGAGAGCTTGTTAGCAAAGCCCCTGCTGAATATTGGTCACTGATTGATTTAGAGTCAGAAGAGGTACCCTGGACAGCATTTATCTTAGGTTATCCTATAATGGCTGTGTGGTTTTGGTGTACTGACCAAACCATCGTTCAACGTGTCTTTGCCGCAAAAGATCTGCCAACTGCACAAAAAGGTGTGTTCCTTGCCGCAGCCTTAAAAATTCTTCCACCTTTTATCTTTATTTTGCCAGGCATTTTATTTTATATCCTCAATCCAGGTATCGAAAATACCGACGGTGCCTTTATTTCCATGGTGAGTGAATACATGCCCGTAGGGTTCAGAGGGTTAATGATTGCGGTTTTGATGGCTGCATTAATTAGTACCTTAGACTCAGGATTAAACTCTTTTAGTACTATTTTTACCTTAGATATCTATGAACCTATGATTAAAAAAGGTGAAAAACTATCCCTAAAAGAAACCCGTTTAGTGGGCCGTATCGTTACTGTTGTTGCCAGTATATTTGCTTTTATCTGGGCTATAGCAATGGAAGGGGTTGCTAGTAACTTGTTTGAGTTGCTGCAAAGTTTAATCGCGTTTTTAGCCCCGCCTTTAACTACCTTGTTTCTAATTGGTTTGTTTTGGCATCGAGTAACAGCTAAGGCGGCAATCTATAGTTTTGTCATTGGCTGTGTTACTTGTATTAGTGTTGGTTTGCTTAGTGTCAATGGCAACACCTTAGGATTGTTTGAGGCTTGGCCACACTTTCTTACTCTGTCGTTCTTATTGTTTGTATTCACATCTTTATTAACTATTGTACTGTCTCTATTAACTCAACATTCTGCAGAAGAGGAGCTACTTCCAAGCTTTAAAGAAATGGCCAGTAAAAGGGATAGTAAATCTAAACAACAATCAAAAAATATTTGGCGGGCATGGGGAATACTAGCCTTGGTGATGGTCTCCCTGTATGTCGGCTTTGAGTATTTGGCGAGCCAAAATGGTTCTACAGCAGTGAAGGAAAGTCAAAACACTATTCCAGCGGCCCCTGAAGTGTCGGTTTATCGCGGCACAAGCCCTATTTTTGATGGCCATGTCAAACCAGAAGAATATGCAGATGCCACAAAATTAAGTGGTATCGAATATTGGACATCGCAATTTTCCCCAGTCAAAGATAGTCAAGATCTCAATGGTAATGTATGGCTAAAACATGATGGTGAGTTTCTATATTTTGCCTTTGATATTAATGACAACCTACTTTACGGGTTCGATACACCAAGGTGGTTACCAGCGGAAAATGAAAAAGCTCATGAATTAACACGAGAGGGTTTTCCATGGTTTGGTGATGGGGTTGAAGTTTTAATCAATGCCGAGAATCAATGGAGTAAACAAGACGGGCAATTAAACAAAGGTAATGGCCACAGTTGGCAGATGGTTGTGAGTACCCATAAATCTAGACTCCATGGCATTGGCCAAGGTGGACTATTGGAAGGTGAAGAACGTTCAATAGAAAGTGCTTGGAACAATTACCAACAGTGGATTCTTGCAGGTGCTATGGAGGCAAAAGTACAGATAAAAGCAGATAATAGCGGCTATACCATTGAATGGAGAATCAAACCCGAGCCTACCTTAGAAATAGCCCCTGGGGAATTTTGGCATGCAGATATGCCCATCACTAAAATGGGCTTCAACATAGCGATTGCTGATTTGGATAATAAACAAGACGGTGAAGGGAATTGGGGCAATTTTCACCATGAGAACTGGTGGTCCGGTAATAGAAACAAACCCACATGGTTAAAAAATTGGGGAACCATGGTCTTACATGGTGATTTTAGACCCGAAGTGCCGGAAAACTAAAAATAACCGAGATAAAACGATGTCGAATATAGCAACCAATGTAATCGGTAAAACCGATCTGAAGGTGACCGCACTGGGGATGGGGGCAGCGTCTTTAGGCAATCTATACCAGCCTATATCTGACCATGATGCACGGCAAACCTTGGATGCAGCGGTTGCAGCAGGGGTTAATCTGTTCGATACCGCGCCAAGATATGGCTTAGGGCTCAGCGAAAGACGCCTAGGTGATGCACTACGAACTGTTCCTAAGTCAGACTACGTTATTTCAACCAAAGTGGGAAGAATCTTGAAACCCGATCAGCATGCTGATGTATCTCAACTGCGTTATGGCTTTCACACGCCAATGCCCTTCGATGCCCATTACGATTATACCTATAGTGGCATAATGCGTTCCTTTGAAGACAGTTTACAGCGCCTCGGGCTGGCACAAATTGACGTATTACTAGTCCATGATATTGGGCAAGATACCCACGCCGCGCAAGACGCTTTTTACTACCAACAACTTTCCTCAAGTGGTTACAAAGCGTTAGACGAACTTAGATCCCAGGGAGTTATAAAAGCTGTTGGCCTTGGGGTAAATGAAACCGAGGTGTGTGAACGGGTGATGGAACTGGGTCAGTTTGACTGTTTTTTATTGGCTGGCCGTTATTCTTTGTTAGAACAGAATCCGTTAAATAGCTTTTTAACTAAATGCACAGCTCACGGAGCTTCGATCATTTTAGGAGGCCCATACAACTCTGGTATTTTAGCCACTGGGGTCAAAGACAATCCCAAACCTTATTATAACTATCAGCCTGCGCCTAAGGCCATTATTGACAAAGTGGCACAAATCGAAGGCCTTTGTGCTGAATTTGAGGTCGATCTAGCCGCAGCAGCCTTACAATTTCCCTTGGCACATCCAGCGGTCGCAACTGTAATCCCTGGTATTGATAGTGCAGCTCGCATGGCACAAACCATTAACTTGTTCGAACAAGCCATACCGCAAGAGTTTTGGGTAAGTTTACAATCAAAAGGCTTAGTGCGTGCTGATGCCCCTTTACCTATGGGCAAACCCTAAATGTTCGAAACCAAAGCTTGGCCATTAGGCAACCAGAAAATAGTCGATAGTCATTTTCATATCTGGCAGTTAACGCGCGCTGACTATCACTGGCTAACACCAGATATAATCGAGCTATACCAGGATTTTAGCCCCCAAGACTATCAACACGTAAGCCACCCAATGAATGTCGAAAAAAAGGTGGTTATTCAAGCTGCAGCAACCGACTCGGAAACCGACTATTTGTTATCTATGGCCGATGCTCAGGGTATTTCTGGGGTGGTTGGCTGGATAGATTTTGAGTCTGCAAGGGAAAAAGTGCTAAAGCGTTTAGCCCAATTAGCCAAGCAACCAACCTTCAAGGGTGTACGCCCGATGTTGCAGGATATTGACGATTCCAATTGGATTTTAAACCCTAATTTTCAGCCTATTTTTAGCTATCTTCACCAGCAGAAACTGAGTTTTGATGCGCTGGTGCGAACATCACAACTGTCAGCCATCAATACACTTGCGCGCCAGTATCCCACCTTGAAAATCGTCATTGATCATTGTGCCAAACCGAATATCGCTGATAACGAGTTTGATGAGTGGGCGCAAAGAATAAGCGCTTTTGTGGCTCTTGAAAATGTGTTTATTAAAGTCTCTGGGCTGACCCTTGAAGCCAATGAACATCAACAACATGCTGAAGATTTTGAAGCGTATTTTAAACATGTATATCAAACATTTGGTGCAAGTCGCATGATGTGGGGGAGTGACTGGCCAGTGTTAAATTTAAAGAGTAACTATTCAGATTGGATGCAAATCTGTCAAACCTTAACAAAGCCGTTTAGTCCGCAAGAGCTAGAGGATTTTTGGTCAGCTAGCGCTACGAAATTTTATAACCTAGGTAAGTAGATTATTAAGCTATGAAAAAAAACATGAATAAGCAAAAAGTATCAGTGGTCACCGGTGGTGGAAGTGGTATCGGTTTTGCCGTTTGTCAGGCTTTGGCTGCAGAAGGGCATAAAGTCATCGTCGTTGATTTATCGGCAGAGGCGAGTGAAGCCGCGGCTCAAGCTATTTTGTCGGCAGGGGGAGAGGCTCAGGCATTAACTTTAGATGTGACCAATCATCAACAGGTCAATCAAGGTTTTGCACATTTAGTGGAGCAACACGGACGTATTGATGTATTGGTCAATAATGCTGGAATTGGCTCAATTGGAACCCTAGAGGAAACCTCTGAAAGCGAACTAGATAAAGTCTACCAGGTGAATGTGAAGGGAGTTTACAACTGTGCATTTGCCTGCATTTCCCATATGAAAAAACAACAGTCAGGTGTGATTGTGAATATGGCCTCTATTGCTTCTAGTGTGGGGATTCCAGACCGGTTTGCCTACTCCATGAGCAAAGGTGCTGTATTAACCATGACCTATTCTATTGCGAAAGATTATGTCGAAGACGGGATCCGTTGTAACTGTGTTGCCCCCGCACGTGTTCATACGCCGTTTGTGGATAATTATTTAGAAAATAATTATCCAGATAACAAACAGGAAATGTTTGAAAAACTGTCTAAGACTCAGCCAATAGGTCGCATGGCCAAGCCTGAAGAAGTCGCCGCACTGGTAAAATATTTATGTTCAGATGAGGCCAGTTTTATTACTGGCAGCAATTTTCCAATCGACGGTGGTTTTGTCACCATAAACAACTAATAGGGAGCGAAAATGAAATTATTACGGTTTGGTGCACAAGGCCAAGAAGCACCAGGGATCTTAGATGGAAACGCGCAAATTCGTGATTTGTCGTCGGTGCTTGATGATATTGATGGTGTGACCTTACAACCTGAATTACTGGACAAAATTAAAGGCCTTGATTTAACCAGTTTACCCATTGTTGATGGAGATGTGCGATTAGGCGCATGTGTTAATAAAGTTGGGAAATTTATCTGTATTGGGCTTAATTATGCCGATCATGCCGCCGAGTCAAATATGCCTATCCCCACCGAGCCGGAAGTATTTTCTAAATTTACCAGCGCAATTTGTGGGCCTAATGATGACATAATCAAACCGAAAAATAGTGACAAGTTAGATTGGGAAGTTGAGCTGGCTATTGTGATTGGTAAGAAAGCATCTTATGTGTCTGAGAATGACGCAGCGGATCATATTGCTGGTTATTGTGTGTGTAACGATGTATCTGAAAGAACCTTCCAGTTAGAGCGCGGTAACCAATGGGATAAAGGTAAAGGGTGTGACAGCTTCGGGCCACTGGGTCCTTATTTAGTCACTGCCGATGAAGTGGCGGATCCTCATAATTTAGGCATGTGGCTTGACGTAAATGGCAAACGTTTCCAAGATGGCAGCACCAAAACCATGATTTTTAAACCTGCTTTCATCGTCAGCTACCTTAGTCAGTTTTGTACCTTAGAGCCGGGCGATGTTATCTCCACTGGCACACCACCAGGCGTTGGTCTTGGTCAAAAACCACCTATCTACCTTAATGTCGGTGACAAAGTAACTCTAGGCATTGCCGGTTTAGGTAGCCAGTCACAAACGGTTGTTGCCCACAGTTAATTGGTTACTAGTTACTGCTAATGAGTATACGACCTAAGGGTGTTAAATATCTTCCTAAAGGGAGTTAGGCAAGCCAAGCTTAATTCCCTTTTTTGCGAATTTAAAGCCAAGGCCTTGTGGTTATGTCCAAAAGCTAAACATACTTACTATCTTTAATGGCTATCTTCGTGGGCTATCTTCATGGACAGCCATCAATCTCCATCTTTATGGACAGCTACCCCTTGCCCAATGCCCCTTTGCTCTTGGTAGGGTGATTTTAGCCTCGCAACAGGGTAAACTGCGCCGGATCAGCTTTATGGTATGTACTTTTAATTCAATCCTTATTGTACTTGGGTATACGTAAGCGCTGGCGGGGGATAGCCCCAATTAACAGAGCAGGGCATGTGTTCCTTGGCTTTTATTTGTTCACAGATTTTTCCTAAACCCTTGGAATAAAAACAAATATGAAAATTTTATACGAAGACTCGATGCCCTATGCCGAGCACTTTTTCTCACGCCTTGGTGATATTCAGTCATTCTCAAGTCAAACCTTAACACCTGATGACCTTACGGATATCGACGTTTTATTGGTGCGCTCAACAACCAAAGTAACCGAACAATTACTTAGCAAAGCACAAAAGTTGAAATACGTTGCCACTGCAACCGCTGGTTCTGACCACATTGATAAACCTATGTTAGCGGCAAAGTCTATTCCTTGGGGCAGTGCGGCAGGCTGCAATGCAATTGCGGTGGCAGAATATGTGTTGAGTTGTTTAGTCAATGAGTATGCAGACTGCTTGACTGATTTAGCAGATAAAACCGTTGGAATTGTGGGGGCAGGTCATGTTGGTACCCAACTCGATAAACGTTTACAGGTATTGGGTATAAAAACTAAATTATGTGATCCGCCATTACAAAAAGCCGGTGATACAAGACGTTTTTACGCCTTCGAGGAGATCTGTCAGTGTGACATTATTAGCTTGCACGTGCCTTTTGTTACTGAGGGGGAAGATGCTACCCACCACATGTTTGATCATGAAAGGTTATCTAACCTGCAAGACAACCAATTATTAATCAACGCCTGTCGTGGTGAAGTAATTGATAATCAAGCTGCTAAAAGCCTGTTACAACAAGGTAAGGCACTGCGTCTGAATATGGACGTATGGGAAAATGAACCAGGGATTGATTTTGACTTGGTTCCTCACTGCCGAATTGCCACCGCCCATATTGCGGGTCATACCATTGAAGGTAAGGCAAGAGGAACCTATATGTTGTATGAGCAGTTGTGTCAGCGATTTAACTTGCCTCAGGAATTGAATTTTAAAAGCTGTTTGCCGGCTGCGGAAACCATCGAAATTAAACACTTATCTGATAAAAGCAAATTCGAACAAGTCAGTGCCGCCATTTTGAGTACTTACGATGTTAAAATGGATAGTGATTCGTTCAAACAAGGGGTGAAATCTGCTGCAGACTTCGTTTATAGCCGAAAACACTATGCTATAAGAAGAGAATTTGCATCTGTTACCTTAAAAACTGGAAATTTAGACATTTCCGAGGCACTCTACGGCCTTGGTTTTAATACCATTGGAGAGTAGGCTAATTGTTTATTCAGTATTAGCTTAATTTGATTATATTTTTTGGAGTAATGCACTAATGTCTCGCGCTTTTGATGTTGCTGTTTTAGGGGCAACTGGTTTAGTTGGTCAACACATGATTGAAATTCTCGAACAACGAGGATTTCCGGTTAATAAATTGTATCCATTGGCGAGCAGTCGCTCTGCGGGTGGTAAAGTGACCTTCAAGGGCAAAGAGATTACCGTATTAGATGCAGATACCTTCGATTGGTCTAGCGTTCAATTGGGCTTTTTCTCTGCTGGTGGCAGTGTGTCTGAAATTTTCGCACCAAAAGCCGCAGAAGCGGGTTGTGTCGTTATCGACAACACTTCACATTATCGTTACGAACCTGATATTCCATTAGTTGTGCCAGAGGTTAACCCTCACGCTTTAGCTGATTTTAGAAATCGTAATATCATTGCCAACCCTAATTGCTCAACTATCCAAATGATGGTGGCTTTAAAGCCTATTCAAGACGCAGTTGGCATTGCGCGTATTAACGTTTCAACGTATCAGTCTGTTTCTGGCGCAGGTAAATCTGCAATGGAAGAGTTGGCTAAACAAACTACAGACTTGTTGAGTGGCAGAGAAATCACTCCTAAAGCCTTTAGTCGCCAAATTGCCTTTAATGTTATCCCACAAATTGATGTGTTCATGGACAATGACTACACCAAAGAAGAAATGAAAATGGTTTGGGAAACGCAAAAAATAATGGGTGATGATTCTATTTTGGTCAACGCTACTGCTGTACGAGTACCGGTATTCTTTGGCCATGGCGAAGCCATCCATTTAGAGACTCATTCACCGTTGGATGCAGAAGATGCTAAACGATTATTAGCCGATGCCCCTGGCGTTAAGTTGCTAGAGAACCCAGAAGACTTCCCAACTCAAGTTGGTGACGCTAGCGGTCAGGACGAAACATTTGTTGGTCGAGTACGAAATGATATCTCTCATCCAAATGGTTTAAACATGTGGGTCGTGTCTGACAATGTCAGAAAAGGTGCGGCTTTGAACAGTGTTCAAATAGCAGAAGTACTGGTTCGAGATTACATGTAAGAATAGGTTTATGTTTAAAAGGTCAGACTCATGTCTGGCCTTTTTTTTGATTTATTTTTAGTAATTTACAGCTATGCCGATAACTAAAGATAACGTTATATATTAATCACCAATTGACGTTTTAATCGATTAAAAGCAGCTATATGATGCTTAATGTTCTATCTATGTAGATCATCGTTGTTATGTGGTTTATATTTGTGGTAATTGATACTGATTAAAGACATTGGTTTGGAATGAGTTTTGCTTATTCCTCATATTATGATTCTCTACGATAGCTTAACACCCGTAGGTGCAAGTTAGCGGTTATTAGTTAGAGACGGATTTTTAATACTAATTTTATGGAATTGGTCACATTTTTGTGAGCAAAAAATAATAATTATTACAGGGCGACGACTTAATTATATGAATGTGCGACAGGTAGCGTTTTTACTATTTGCCAGCGTAGGACTTTTGTCTATTAGCGCCACTATTGATGCCCAACAATTACAAATTAGAGGGCCTAAGAGTAATACGGCTGAGCTTTCAGGTAGTACCTATGGTCCAGTGGTGCCAGCAGATACGCTATGGCGAATAGCCAGCAAATACCGTCAGAATAAAAACCTCTCTGTTTATCAGGTGATGCAGGCCATTTACCAACTCAATCCTGATGCCTTTGAAGATCAAAATTTTAATCATTTAGTTGATGGCAGTATTCTGAAGCTTCCTTCAGAACGTTATGTGGCTAGAATTGATCCTAAAGCTGCACAAATGAAAGCGGAACAGGATGATAATGCTTGGCGAGCTTTCACAAAAGGTGAAACCCAGCAAGTTATCGTCAAAACTTCCCAAGAAGCAGCAAGTAAAGATGATCTAACAGAAACCAAGCAAGTCATTGAAGAAAAACTCAGTGCCCTTGATGCGGAACAAAATCGCCAGTTCACGGCAATTCGGCAGCAATTTGCCGAGTCAATCGAAAGTGTACAAACCCTGCTTAATGAAAATCGTAAGTTAGTTGACCGTTTAGATACCGTTGACACTGAAATTAGTAGTTTACGCGGACGCGTTGATGAAGAGTTGCAAGTGCAAATGGACCAAATGTTGGCACTGCAAAACGAATTATTAGCTATCTCTCGAGAGGCAGAAAGCCAGCGCAAAGCTGAGATGGAAAAGAGTAGTTTTGCATGGTTGACCGATCCATTATTTCTTATCCTTCTATCTGTATTGTTGACTATTAGTTTGCTTGGTGCATTTGCCATGTGGCTAATTCGCCGTAAGCGCCCTGAAGCTGAAAGCGAAGCTATACTTGACGAAAATCACGCCGCTATTTTAGAGCAAAGTGATGAAATGGATGATCTGGCTGATGCATTAACCAACGAGTTAAGCGAAGAGTTAGAAGACAGTGATGATGATTTATTTGGAGATGATGATCTCCTAGATGATGTATTGTCAGAAGAACTAGAAGAGTCATTAGATGCCAATAGTGACGAAAGCTTTGAAGCCTTTGATGATTTAGATGACGACAGTTTAGATCCAGTTATTGAAGAATCCACAACTGACACGGCAGAAGATGACGGTGGTCTGGAAGATGATCTCGATAACCTGTTTGATGAAGATGAGTTACTTGCAGACATTGGAGATGAGTTAGGTGACGCCGATGCTGATTTGGACCCATTAGCAGAACAGAACGATTCCCAAGAATTAGAAAAAGATGATTTAGATTTGTCTGAGTCGAATCTAGATGAAATTGCTAACGATGAAACTGATGAATTAGGCGAATTACCTGATTTAGATATTGATATCCCTGAAGATAAAGCTGACGAAAGTGAGCCTACGACAGACGATTCAGATGTTTCAACTGAGTTACCTGCTGCCAAAATCACGCCACCTGCTATTGATGATGAACCCGACAAACCTGAAATAAGTATCGACGAATTACTTGAGCAACCTCTTTCAGAAGAGGATGAAGACTCTATTATTTCTGATAACTCAGATGTAATGAATGAGGAAATGCTCCAGAGTATCGATAAAGAAATTCATCAGCAAAATGCTCAACTCGATAATATTACCGATGAATTGCTTAATGAAATAGAGCAATTGGAACAAATGGGTGGAATGCTCGACGAAGAGCCGGAATCAATAGAAGAACCTGATCCCACGGAAAGTCAGATGGGAATTCAGGAATTAGATTCGTTATCAGAAAACATTGATGAAGACGATGTTATCGATGATTTAAGCGATGATAGCGGTGAAGAATTAGATATTGCTGATGAGCTTTTCGATACCGTCGACGATGAGGATACTGATTCGTCGAATAATACACAAACTGCTGAGCAGCCTCCAGAACTTGAAGACAACGATAAACTTGATGCTGACGATATTGACGATTTGCTAAATCAACAGAGTGTTGAGGATAGCAGTGTGGAATCTTTATCAGCGGATGAACTCTTGGCTGAGCTTGAAAGTGATAAGCAAGCACAAACAGACGAAATAGCAGCCTCTGACTCTTCTTTATCTGTGGACTCCGAAGATGAACAACCTCAATCAGAAAGGGCCGCTGTTGACGAGACTCAAGACACAGAAGAAGAGCCCGCTGTTGATGAGGTTCAAGATACAGCAGAAGAGCCATCTGTTGACGAGATTCAAGATACAGCAGAAGAGCCCGCTGTTGATGAAGTTCAAGACACATCAGAAGAACCAGTTATTGATGAGGTTCAAGATACAGCAGAAGAACCAGCTGTTGACGAGATTCAAGACACAGTAGAAGAGCCAGCTGTTGACGAGATTCAAGACACAGCAGATCCATTAGAAGCTGAGGATGATTTACCCACAGAATCCAGCTCTGAAAACGACACTACATCATTAGATAGTGATGAAATTGAGGATCTTGACAAAGCATTAGATGATTTCGAACAAGAGGTTGTGTCAGAAGCAACAAGCTTTGATGTTGAGTTAGATGATGACAATCTAGCGCTGCCCGGCGAAGACTCGGATGATATGCAATTAGAGCAGATTATCCCCATCGAGAAAGAAGACGATATTGAAAAAGTCCTTTCTGATTTAGACGAAAAAATACCCAGTATCGATGATATAGATAGTTTATCCACAGACGACTCTGATGGTTTTGATGATGCCGATTTAGATGAAGCTCTGAGAGCTTTCGATGAAGATTATTTAGCTGATCAAGACAGCGCTGCTGATGAAACATCAGCCGAAAAGTCAGAAAACGTCGAATTAGATGATCTGCCTGGATTGGGTGACTGGTTATCGTCTGAAGAAGCAGCCGAAACCAATTCCCTAGATGAGCTTGAAAACACGAGCTTTGATGAGTTGCTCGATAGCATAGATGCCACAGAAGATGACAGCGAAGAAGTCGAATCAATAGATGATAAAGATGCATTATCTAATATAGATAGTGGGTTAGATTTTGATGCACTATTAAACGATGTGGATACTCCATCAACTCAGCATTCAACATCTGAAGCAGCCCCTGAGCAAAAATCGGAAGAAGACTTTTTAGACGTGGATGATTTAATTAAAGAGAGTATCGAAGCTGAAGGAAGCCTTGATATTGATAAAGAGTTAAATCTTGCCGCAGCTTTTGAATCCTATGAAGGTTTTGGTGAGGCTGATGAGGTAGATGTGGATTCAGATAACGGTATTGGTGCTAAGTTAGATTTAGCCCAAGCATATATCGAAACTGATGATATTAGCGCTGCCAAAGAATTACTTGAAGAAGTATTGCAAAAAGGCGACGAGGCACAGCAAGAAGAAGCTAGAGAGTTACTAGGAAAACTTGCTTAAAAGCTTCTCTATGGAATTACTTGGATTAGAGTGATTAGCAAAAGGGGAGTTACAATCTGATCTGGTGTTTTTATGGAAAACAGTTAACTTTCTATTGAATCGTTACCTATCTAAAGGACTGGACGTTCCAGAAGAATGTTGGCCAATAACGTGAGTATAGATTTGCGTTGTTCGTAAGTCGTTATGACCAAGTAATTCTTGTACAGTTCTGATATCAGCACCGGAAAGCAACAGTTGAGTAGCAAACGAGTGCCTAAAAGTATGTGCCGTCACATGCTTTGTAACCTCTGATGCTTTAACTGCTTTCCTTAGCGCTTTGGTTAACGCCGTCCAATGCAAATGATGGCGGCAATAGTAACCATCAACTGGATGCTGACATCTATTTGTTGAAGGAAACAAATACTGCCATTTGAACTCTTTAATCGCATAGGGGTACTTTCTTGCTAGTCCGGAAGGCAAACTCGTTTCACCACCGCCCTCTGCGATGTCCTTCTGGTGAAGCTGCCGAACGGCGTTGATTTGAGTCTTTAGGGAGGCTATTAGATTGTTTGGTAACATCGTGACTCTATCTTTACCGCCTTTTCCTCTGAATACAAAAATACTTTTCGTAGCGAAGTCGATGTCTTTAACTCTAAGTTTAAGCAGTTCAGCTTTACGTAGCCCACAACCGTAAAGTAAGGAAAACATCAGTCGATACTTTTCATTCATCTGACCAATAATGCTCATTGCCTCATCATGACTTAAGACGGTAGGTACTCGTTTAGGCGCTCTAGCACGAACCGTATCCGGTAAAAGCGTTAACTCTCGCTCAAAGACGTGTTTATACATAAACACGATTGAGCACAATGCCAAGTTTTGCGTTGAGGAGGTGACATGTCTGTCAACGGCTAGATGAGTGAGAAATGCAGTAACCTCTTGTTCACCTAAGTCTTTTGGGTGGCGTTTTTGATTAAAAAGAATGAATCGCTTTATCCATACAAGATAGGTTTTCTCAGTCTGAATAGAATAATGCTTAGTCCTCATTATTTTGCGTATATCTTCAAGAAATGGGCTTTGTGCCATGAAATATCTCCAATTCTATAGTTACGTAATTACTGAGATCTCTCAGTAACACGCATTATAAAATTGTTTGGAATGCTCTGTAGCCTGTACTTGGTATGGTTTTAGGTTCAGTTTTTGGTGTGTAATTACTGTGAAGTCTTAGTAAATACAGAAAATGAACACCAATATTATCTAACATATTGAAAAATATAGGATTGTTAAATTCTTAAGGTTGAGATTACTGAGAATTCTCAGTAACACGCTGAATTTCTGATGGTAAAACACATAATATTTAAAGTAAGCTACTGATATAAGTAAAAGAATTGTGGAGGCCAATAGTGAAACTTGATGCGTGTTACTGTGAGGTCTACATAATAAGATGTTAGGCGTCTTGGAGATTTAGGTGGGTAGTCATACACAATTTGGATTTTTATCAGTTTTACTTATCTTAATGATGTTTTTTGCTTATCTTGCATTTAAGCCCCAGCCGCAAGTTTTTGATGTGATAAAAGGTGGTAGATGTCCTCCAAAAGTATTTTGTCATTCCCATTGCAGCAACCATGCTATAGCTATAATTTCGGACAAAAAAGTAAAGTATCGAGGTGAAGTATTTCAAGCTGAAGCTTTAATTGAGCAAATAAAGTTGGCTGACATGGAATGTGGTTCTTATTCGGTGACAATTTTAGCTGATGCAAGAATTAAGCATGGTTTAATAGTAGAGTTAAGCGATAAAATAAAACATGCTTTACCAAATGTAGTTTTAAGTTGGGATAGCAGTGACGCCTAACAAACGCATTAAAGTGGACGCTTAACAGTTGGCTGGCGCTCATTCTTCTCTAAGTTTAGCCAACTGTTATCCGCCATTTATGCGGAGCGTTATACAGCAAGGAAGTATGAGCGAAAAATTCAAACATAATAGCCTTAATTTAGGCTTTTCATCGCTAACAATTATATGTGCTTACTACTTGGGTGTCGGTGGTTTCTTGTTCTGGTTTGGCGGTCTTTTAATTATTCCCGCCATTGCTTTATGGTTTCAGTTTAAGTACTCACTTGGTAATCTAATTGAGCGTTTAGGTACTTCTGTCGTACCTTGGCTAGTTCTTTGCAGTGTTGGTTTATTTTGGGCGTCAAAAACTGAG
>NZ_JBDWYG010000023.1:0-46040 GCF_039982535.1 Aliiglaciecola sp. | reverse complement strand
AGGACGTTTTAAATCTCAAGCCTTATTGGATGAGCATGCAATAGCCGCCTGTATGGTTTATGTGGACTTGAACCCAATCCGAGCAAAACTAGCCAATACGCCTGAAACCTCCAAACATACCAGCATCAGACGACGCATATTTGATTTAAAAAAAGGAAAACAACCTTCCACACTGATGCCATTTGTGGGCAGCACAACACAACCTCAGCCATCAGGTTTGCCGTTTGAACTCATCGATTACCTGAAATTAGTTGACCTATCAGGGCGTACCTTCCAACACAATAAACGCGGAGCAATAAATATTGATGAATCCCCTATCCTACAGCGACTTGGTTTAGATGAACAAACCTGGAGCAGTCTATTTTCATGCTTTGAAACAACATTTAGTGTGGCCGCTGGCCAAATCGACACCCTCCAAACCTATAAACGACGACGTCGGCAAAAACGCTTAGTTTGTTGAGCTTACTAGCGGTTTAATTGAGATTTAAGATGAGTAGACACGCACTAGAAATGAGTTCGGCGCACTCTCTTCGAGGTAATATCTAAAATACAAAGCCAATTATTAATCATTGGTCACTACAACTAGTGTATTTCTCACTTACTTAGGCACTTTTCATTAAAGAGCGATTCCAAATACGTTCCTCATTAAAATCAAAAGTTATGGCTGTCTATTTTGTGTGGTCCTTTTAATATGCCTGTCCAAATTTAAATTTATGACTGTCCACGATTAATTAAATTTAATTTTATGACTGTCTACGATTAATTAAAAAGGAGGTTAAAACTCGACTCTATCTTTACCGTTTTCTTTGGCGACGTATAATTTGTTATCTGCTTCGGAAATCATGTTTACTGCGTTTTTAAAATTCCCTTTATCAAACTCTTGAACACCTATACTGAATGTTACGTTCTGCTCTTTAGGCATCCCTTCGATATCAGAATTTGAAAATGTATGTTTAATACGTGCGAAAATATTTTCGGCTATGGACCTGGTACAATTAGGTAAAACAATCAACCACTCTTCACCACCATACCGACCATATTTGCCATACTTAATATCATCACGCATAGACACTTTACAGGCTTTAGAAAATGCAATCAGAACGTTATCGCCCACGTCGTGTCCATATGTATCATTCAAATTTTTGAAGTTATCCAAATCTACCAAAGCGATAATTAATGTTCTCCCTTCATCAGAAGGTTCTTTGAAGCAATTATTCGCGTACTGCAAGATAGCACGCCTATTTGGGCACCGTGTTAAATGGTCTCTAAGTGCCATAGTTTTGAAAATGTCTCGAAGTTGCACTTGCTTGTAAAGCGAAAAGGTGACAATAAGTAATGAGATAGCAATTATAAAAATAATTAAATACCACAGCTTTTGTTGTTGATTTTGTTGATCTATTTTATATTGTTGACGCTCATTTTTTTCTGTAAGGAATCTATTCTCTGTTTCCTTCAGCTCCGAGTCTAATTGAACTCTCTGCCTTTCTATTTCTTTCTTTTTCTTCAGAGAATAGTCTTCTTTTAATAACTCAATATTATTTTTGGTAAGCTCGAAAGCGGCTTTATAGTTACCTTTTAATGCTTCTAAATTTGCACGTAGTTGCTGATATCTAATGGTATTATCTGAGTTAGGAAAAAAACTTAAGAGACTCTCGCTTGCGGCTAAACTTGATTCTGCCTTATCAATATTTTTAAGGGCTATGTAAGCTTCAGTAAGCCCATTATAGGACCAAAATTCCGACGATTTATCGTCAATTTTAGCGAAGAATGGCCCTGCCTGATTATACAATTCTATGGCTTCATTCCATTTTTGTTGCTTGAGCGCAAGGTCAGCAAGGCCTCGTTTAGACCACATAAGGCCTACATCATCATTTAACTCTTTATTAATTACTATTGACTGTTCGTACATCTCTTTCGATTTAGAGAAGTTACCGTTCATCAAATAAGCTTTTCCAAGATTATATAAAATAACTGATTGATCAAAACGAGTTTTCTTTTCAATGCTAATCTCAAGTGACTTTAAATAGTAAGCAATGCCTTCTTCAAAATTTTCCAATCGAATATTGGCCGTACCTAATTCACTAGAAACCTCATCGAGAAAGGTTACATCGTTTAATTTTTCGGCAACACTGTAGGCTTTACCCAATGACATTAAGGCCTCGGTATAATCACCTACTCGACTTTTCATTCTTCCAGCTGCCAAATAAATTTCACCAACAAGTTCATCGTCTTGGATTATTTCAGCTTGAGTAAGTAAAAAGCGATATTTTTGGTCTAGTTCTTCAGAATAGCCCTGTCTTTCTAGAACGTTAAGTTCAGCTATCGCTAAACGCACCATAATATTTGTATTATCAGCTTCCTTAGCAGCAAGGATTACCTCTTCCAATAGTAATTTCGCCTCGGAGATCCGCTCTAAATAAATAAGTTTTTCTATTTTTAGTGTAACTGCCTGAAGATAAATGATTCGCCAACCATGCTGCTTGCTTGTAACAATAATTGGCTCAAGGACTTGAATGGTATCCATCGGTGGAGTTTGCTTATCAGCACGTAACTCAGTGAGATATGTTAGTGTCTCTTGTTTCGAGTCACCAGTTACCTGTTCTTGAGCAAATACAGAATTTACAACGATTAAAATGCCAAATAAAACAAAGTGAATGTAAGGTTTCATATATTCCTTTTATTGACATAATAATTAACAAAAGATAAAAGCCAAGAGTTTCAATATTAGTTCACCATATAGTAAACAGTTAACGATATATCACTTTTATTGCCAGTTAATCTTGATAAACAAACTAATATTAACGGTCGACATACCTAATTTAATTAACTGTTTAAGTTTGTCAATTTTTATGTACCAAATGTAATCCGATTTATAAGATAGCCATACATTAGCTCGCCTCTGCAAAGCCAAATAACTAGACAGCCATAAAATAAATGATTAGATCGAATTACTAGACAGCCATGGGGCAAGCGACTATTTCGACTCGCATAAGCTTGAATTCACAAACACAAAAGTCGAAATAAGAAACCTAAGTCATAGGTTATACCTTTTAAATCAGTCAATTGGCCGCGCTTCCTTTGATTTGAATTCAGATTACAAGTATAAGAAAGCACTACTTTTACTCAAAGGAAATACTATGACTATCACGCTTTATGAATTATCTGGCGCTGATCGTAACTTGCGTTTTGCTCCCCATTGTTGGAAATCAAAACTAGCGTTACATCACAAACAAGTGAATTTTAAAACAGAGCCTGTTTGGTTCACCGAAAAAGAAAAATTTGCTGTATCTGAACAGCCATTGTTACCCGTTGTTACCGACTCAGATAAAGTGATTAGCGATTCTTGGGAGATTGCCCAATATTTAGAAGATACATATCCACAGAACCCTAGCTTATTTGCTAACGATGAAGCTAAAGTGCAGGCAGAATCATTCCATCAATGGGTGTCTACGGTACTATCTAAGCATATACCAGGTATTATCATTCTAGATCTTTTTAATATTATCGCAGACCAAGACAAAGAGTATTTTCGAACGACTAGAGAAGCGCGACTAGGTACTAGCTTAGAAGAGTTTGCAGCAACACCAGAAAAGCACATTCAGGGATTACAAACTGAACTCCAATATGCAAGGGAATTGTTAGCTTCACAACGCTATTTTGGTGGCGAAATACCTGATTATCGAGATATTTGTTTATTGGGCACTTTCTTATGGATTGCCAGTAGCGGTACAACTGACTTTTTAGAAAAGGACGATATTATTTACGCGTGGTACAAGCGTGTTTTAAACGACTACCGAGAAGTCATTCCAGCCGCAATAGTGGCGTAGATAACCATACCTACATTTTGCTCTGCTCAGGCTAGATAAATAATTCTGGCCTAGCTTTTCTAACATTTATTTTTCGTTATTGGACTGCGTATTTGAAGTTCCCCTTAAATTTTAAAGCGCCACTTTAACCCAACAAACCTGATTAACAACACATTAACACTTGATTGAAATCTGTAAATCTGAAAATATTGGCTTCTTAGAAATCAGTAATTTATATGGAAATAAAATGTTTCGGTTGTTAATCGTTTTTTTGTCGACTCTACTTCCCTTCGCCGCTCAAGCCACTTACTACAAAGAAGCAATTACTTTTAAGGATTTTAATGAATACAATTCACAACGTCTATTTATGTCGAACGCTCAAAGCAGCAATGGTTTCCCTTTGGATGATACAAAAATAGTAGAAATCGAAAAAGGAAGTATTTTTTTGGGTTGCGATGAAACAGGCTTAAATCCCTGGGTACTATCAAAGGGAAAGCGTACACCAACGCCACTATGGGAAAACACTAAAACCTTTAGTAGTTGCGGCACCCAGCCACATAGTAAATTATATAAAATCAATGAAAATGAAGTTGTATTTATACTGGATAATTATTCAACTTACTATATTACCGATGGCACTAAAGAGGGAACTAAAATTTGGGCATTGAACGAAACCATAAATAAGAAAAATTTATTAATAAGTTTTCAGGATATTAAACAACTATCCAATGGTAATTTCGTTTTTGATAGCGACCCATTCGGAGTGGCATTTTACGATTCAGTTACAGAAGATTTTTATGAAGTATCAAAGACATTTTTTGCTTTTTCCGAGCGGGCTAAAGCGGCAATTATTAGCGAAGATAAAGTCATAGTGCTTAGTGATGAGCACGTTTACATATCGGATGGGACACGTCAGGGGTTTAAACAACTTGAGTCTATTTCTTTAGATAAAATTAAAAACCTTTTATATAAAACTAAAAATGCGTTTTATTTTTACGAAGCCACTGATGATGCATTTTTACTATATGAATTTGACCTACTTACTGAAGAATTTACCACTGTTTATGAGGGGCCTTGGATTAGTCTAGTACAACATTTTGGCGTTATAGAAGGCGAACAATCACTTTATTTTATAGCAATGCGAATTCAACAGGAAGGCGAAGGAGCCTGGCCGCTTCTTGATTTATATAAATTTGATACGCAAAAATATAGCCTTACTCAGCTTTATGATGACCAGCTAAAAACGCCTAAAGAGTTAAAAATCTATAACACGAATAATTATATTTTTATCAACAAAGTAAGTATCGATTCTATTAACGAGTATTTTAGTTTATCGAAAAAAACGGATGATTTAACGACGGTTGAAAACGTCAATATTCCTACCAACTACAATCAGTCTGGAAATGTTTTTTTAGGTAAATCAGAAAGTAAGGTCTATCTGTCCCCTCGTTTTAATGCCCTTCAAGGCGCACTTATCACTATTTATGATTCTGAAAATAATACAATAACCAATAAAGAACTGACTACCGCTCCAGACAGATTCAATACGTTTATGCACAATAACGAACTCTATCTTGCTCACGATACAGAATCAGCAACTATGCATGCTGGCTACTATGTTTATAATTCACTTAGTGAAGATATCGATTATGCTTTTACGATACACAAAGGGTTAACGAACAGTGGTTCCCGTGACAATAGAGACTTGAAAGTTTTCGATAGCTTTGTATCCGGCAGCGGTAGCTTCGGCAATAACCAATCTTCGGATCCTAAATACAACTATTGGCTGATGAATGAGGAACTATCAGTGATTCCGGTGATGAATCAATCGTTAAGTGATGGTATTGAAATTACCTATGATATAACGATTGATTTAGTAATTGACGACAACCTTTTTTTCTCTGTTGGTTCTGAGTTGAAAGATAGGAATACCTTTAAGTATAACGTAACTAGTCAACAACTAACTAAACTGCATTCGACAATTGAATCCGACGATGATGACAATAAAATTAATCGCGTCATTGGTTTTAAAGACAATACTCTGTATGTGGAAACCAAAAGTAGAAAAGCAGGCTTAGTTAATATCAACGACTCACAAGTAAATTTAGTTGAAACACCTGAATCATTTTATATGTTCAGTTGTGCAAACAAATTTTTGTATAAAAATCGCCGTACTGAGGAAATATTCGAGGTTTTACCTTCGAGTGATATAAATAAAATAGCAGATCTCCCCTCTTCTTTTATTTTCTATGAATTAGGATTAGTGCTTATGTATTCTTCAACTACTCCACAAATATATGATTGTAATACGGAACGTTTTACTCCTTTAGACAAAACAACTGCAGGTAGAGAAATACCAAGAATATCTCCCAGTAGTTCACTTAAAGTAAATAACGACTTATATTTCCAAAGTACTACTTCAGCGCCATACGGTCTTGAACTATATAGATATAATTCACAAAATAGAGATATAGATTATATAGGCAAATATGATGGAGGCTTTGACGAACTACATATTAATAGTACGGGGGTTTACTACAGTGAATTTAATTCAGAATCTAACGAAACTGTTATTTTCAAAATGAATAATAATACCTTAACTGAAGTGCATAGGTATCCAGAAGAAATTAGATTTATTAAAACGCATTCCAAGGATGAAAAAGGTTGGCTTTTCTTTATGGGAACGGAGCAATCTGGCAGTACAAATACTAAGCTTTTCATTTATATGCCAGAACACAACAAAATTGTAGAGCTAGACTTGTTCGCTAATGCACCAGTTTCAGAGTCAGAGTATGCAGACATTGATTTAGAGCCTCTCGGTGATTGGGAATACCTCAATGGCTACCATTATATTGATTATCAAACACACCTGATTGGCCATGAGTTATTAATCCTTTCATCTACTTGTCTTGAGCAGTTGGCCATATTTAATAATAACCAGTGCACAAATGGTTTTGCTAACAATTTACCAGAGTCTTATATTACCCACGATGTAGAAGCCGTTGCCAATAAATATATTTATATTCCCACCCGAGCGACAGATTTAGACGGAGATAAACTAGAATATTCGTTAGTGGGCGCACCTCAATGGTTGTCTATTGATAGTCAAAGTGGCGATATCACCGGTTCCGTACCTAGTAATGCAAATACCGAAGATTATGAGATGGAGGTGGTTATCTCTGATGGTGAAGAAACAGTGAAAACCAATCAGTTTTCACTAAAAATTCAAGGTGATGAAAATCAATCGACACCTCCAACAACCACAACTCCCACAATATCTGATGGTGGAGGTGGCGGTGTTATTAGCTGGGTAACCTTTGCTTTATTAATACTTTTCAGGGCCAGTAAATCAATGATAAAAACAACAAAAAGCGGGCATGATCTCAAAAACCTAGCCGCCAACTAAGCATTACTTTATTACTATTCTCTGAGTGAAATCATTCCAGCCGCAATAGCTGGAATCAGTAGGGTCATGGTCTGCATAGTCTGTTCAATGCTTTCTCGAATAGTATCGGTATTAATGGTAAAAAAGCCTTTTGTCCCATGACGCATTTCCATTAAAGATATAATCCCTTGCTCCGCGGCATTACTCTATACCGTTTCTTTAATTCTAATGGTAACACTATCTAAATAACGCTGACCGACCATACGACCTGGAACCGTGGTATAAGGTGTCCAAACGAATTAATTCAATCCTTATACAAGTCAGCGAATGCATCTTCTATTTTGGCAAATTTGAACTGGAATCCGCTTTCTTGCAATCGCATTGGAATAACTCTTTGACCATATATCAGTAAGTCAGCCATTTCCCCCATAGCAAGTTTTAGGGCAATTTTTGGGGTGAATAATATGCATGGACGATGCAGTGCTTTGGCTAACGTTGTTGAGAACACTTTATTAGTTACTGGATAGGGGGCAGTTAAGTTATAAATACCTGAACAATCACTATTATCAATCAAATGCATGATACCTCGCACCATATCGTCAATATGGATCCACGACATATAATGCTCCCCTGAGCCAATAGGTCCCCCCAAACCTAATTTGAATGGCAACTCCATTTTTTCTAAAGCACCACCATTTTCGGCCAATACGATGCCCGTTCTTAGTATACAAACACGGGTTGTATCAGTTTCAATATCTAAAGCAAGCCTCTCCCATGTTGTACACAATTCATGGCTGTATTCTTTATTCGGTTTATCAAAATCCTCATCAATTACTTGGCTGTCTTGACGACCATAAAAGCCAATGGCTGATCCGCTAATGAAGAATTTAGGAGGAGTTTGACTTGCCACACACAATAACCCTAACTTTTTAGTCATTTCCCAGCGACTGTTTTCTAAAATCGTTTTTTGTTCGCAGCTCCAACGTTTATTTACAATAGGTTCGCCAGCTAAGTTAATCACGCCATCGAAGTCGTTCAAATTAGACAAGTGCTCTAAACTCGATATATACGTCAGTCCGTTTCCGAGCTTTTCTTCAGCACGCTTAGGATTTCTTGTTAATATCGTAAGCTGATTTTCAGCCTTGATATGTTTTACGAGCTTTGAACCTATCAGTCCGCTGCCACCTGTAATTAGCAAATTCATCGATTTTCCTTTATTCGTTTGTAAGCAAGTCCATTGGAAACGGATCAATTCTTCTCACCATGCTAGCAACCTACTTCATCCAAGTAGCAACGGCACACAGTTAAAACAAAAGTGAATAATCCAAAGTATAATAGATGGTCAATATTTGGTGGGTTAAAATACCCCCCATTGATGTACTGGAAAGGTTAAGTTGTAGTGAAATTAGAAAAAGCTAAGGGTTTTACCCTAATAGAATTGATTATTGTAATAGTGATTCTTGGAATTTTGTCTGTGGTGGCTGCCCCGAAATTTATTAATTTAACCTCGGATGCCAACAAAGCTGCTTTAGATGGAATGGCCGGTGCCGCAAGTGGTGCTGTCAACTTAGTTTATGCAAAAGCCATAATCCAGGGAGTCGTTAATGACGCTGAAGGCAATGTAGACTTAGATGGTGATGGTGTTGATGACATCGCTACAATTTATGGTTTTCCTAGTGCAAACCGCACAACCGGCATAGCCAATGCACTTCAGTTAAATGATGAATGGGCATATGGTGATACCTTTGGTGGTGGTCAATTCTTTATTTCGCCAGAAAGCATCGTAGGATTTAGCGGAATTACCAACAACAACATTCCCCTTAGAAGCCCAAATTGTTATTTAACTTACACCCCACCAGCGGCTGTAAACGAGCTTCCAACTTATGATTTTGTTACAACTGGGTGTTGATACGTCATTTTCGAAAGCTGTCGCAAGAACATTAAACTCATTTTACGAATGATCTGTTGATATACATTCATCCGCGTTAAGTGAGCTTAATGTTCCATCCCGGAGATATTCTCATCTCTAAAATACGTTACGTTTAGTCAATTTCAGTGACAAAATCTTCTTTGGGACGACGTATTTTTTTCAAATTTTTAAGCCAGTCACCTTCTTCTGCTCGATAACCCAAAGGCAACAAAATAACCGAACGCAAACCACGCTCATTTAAGCCCAATATTTCGTCTACTTTTTCAGGAATAAAACCTTCCATTGGAGTGCTATCCACACCTTCCTCTGCTGCGGCTACTAACGCAGTGCCTAGACCGATATAAGCTTGTCGAGCGGCATGTTGAAAGTTAACTTCAGGATCTCTTGGTGGGTAAGTGGCCAAGATCATTTTACGGTAGTTTTCCCACCCCTCGTTAATTACGCCGCGTTCTTCGTTTACTAAATCGAACATATGGTTAATGCGTTCTGGAGTATAATTATCCCAAGCCGCAAACACTAAAAGATGCGAACAATCCGAGATTTGAGCCTGGTTAAAGGCATGTGGAACAATTTGATCTCGTAATGCTTGGTTCTTTACCACAATGACTTCGTAGGGTTGCAAACCACTTGAGGTCGCTGTTAAGCGGATAGCTTCAAGGATGTGTTGCACTTTTTCTTCAGCAACCGCTTTACTGGCATCCATTTTTTTAGTTGCATAGCGCCAATTTAACTTTTCTAACAAGTCCGACATTAATTACTCCATCAATGATTCAATATGCGAGTGATAAAAATATGGTCATTTTTGGAGATTTCAATGCCTAGGTGCGTGTTCTAGGATCAGCTTGCTTTTAAGATATTTACAAATATTCAGATTGTTATGCAAATTGTACCTTAGACTGTCTTCGTTGCACCTACTTCGTATAGTGGTTAAACTCGACCTTCTGTTTAACGCTGCTCAAAACACCAAAAAATATGAAATTAGCAAACAAATTCAATATCGTAATATTAACCTTAGGGATTTTTAGCGGCAGTTTAGCCGCCCAACCGGTTGTGCCACTCCAATCCCCCAGCAAAGCCGAAATCATTGATAGGTTTGCTGAACTTGCCCTTGAATGTGTTCACAAAGAATACCCAAATATTATCAAGCATATGATGAACAGCGATGAGGATGTGAAAACACCCAAACAGCTCTACCCTGCTTTTTATGGCTGTTTTGATTGGCACTCTTCCGTCCATGGACACTGGTTACTTACCCGTATTGCCAGCCAATATCCAGATTCAACTCGTCACCAAGATATCATGGCGAGTTTGGCTCAAAGTTTTACCGAAGCAAATTTAGCCGGTGAGTTAGCCTATTTCAATCGTGCTGATACGGGCACCAGTTTTGAGCGCCCTTATGGACTAGCCTGGTTTTTACAACTCACCACGGAATTGCGCGAATGGGATAACCCACAAGCTAAACATTGGCTAGATATTTTAACTCCTCTTGAAAACAAAATAATCGCCAATTTAACTGATTGGTTACCTAAACTTTCTTTCCCGATTCGAGTGGGTGAACATAGTCAAACGGCGTTTGCCTTTGGTTTGATGTGGGACTGGAGCCTCAGTGCTAACAATCAGGAATTTAACGACTTATTGAAGAGCAACATTACACGTTTATACGCCAGCGATGTGAATTGCCCTCTTGCTTACGAACCCTCCGGACAAGATTTTTTATCACCTTGTATTGCGGAAGCTGACTTAATGCGACGAGTATTATCATCTACCCAATATGCAAAATGGTTATCCACATTCTTACCCAGTATTCCCAGCGATGGAAAAGCCGAATGGTTACAAGTGGCCACAGTGGTAGACAAAACCGATGGTAAACTTGCCCACTTAGATGGTTTAAATTTAAGCAGAGCATGGATGCTGGAAGGTATAGCTTCGGCTTTGAATAACAAAGATCCCCGTAAAGTTGCTATTTTGAATGCTGCACAAGCCCACAAAAAATCAGGATTGAATTCAGTCATCCATGATATGCATTACATGGGCAGCCATTGGTTAGGAAGCTTCGCAACCTATTTAGAAACACAAAGAGGCTTGCAGTAAAAAAAAGCACTGAGTTATCCACTCAGTGCTTTCTAGATCCGCTATTTATATGGTTTTTACGCTTTTCTACGAAGTCTTAAGGCTAATAAGCCTAGAGCAAGGGTTGCCAAGGTCGTTGGTTCGGGAATATCATTACTCGCTAGTTCGTTACGTACTAAGAAAGTTTCACCATATGTACTGGTAGAGTATGCAGCGATGCTACTAGGCGCTCCCCAAACATATCCTAATGACACATCACCTGAATCGCAATGACTGAAGCCAGAACCAAAGTAAGATGCAGCGCAAACGTTAGCATTATAGTTGTCAAGCTGAAACGCGCTCATTAGCTCTGACGTAGTAGCAAAACTTGAACTCCACTCAATTTCAGTGGCAAATCTAAAATCATCGATTAAGGTAACATCATTGCCACAACCGCCAATACCGGCACAAGGAGAAGCATAAACCCACTCTAGGCCGTTATCGTCTGCATAATAGGTGTAACTGCCTGTTTGATAAATTAAACCCGCGTTTGCCACGCCAGCAGCAGTTAATAAGATGCCTAGTAAGGCCAATTTTAACGTTTTCATTCAATACCTCTACATTTGAATAATAATTTTCATATGATTACTTTTTGATAGTTAGTTTTTATTCCAAACTGCCAACGATACCGAATTAGCACATACCATGCCATAAATACAAGTAGTTGTTTTTAAAGAATTTAAAATGAAATTAGTTATTAAGTAAGCATATCTTGTAAAATTATTCGACACGGAAAGAACCAATTTGAGTTTACCTTAGAAGAGGTAATATAGATTCTGCGAGATGGGGCCGACCACTAGAGTGAGAGACCTAGTGAAAAAATAAAAATTGCTCAACAGAGGCGACTGAAATCGGTATTAAGACACACCTTCATATTCAGCGTTTTTTTCAAAGACCTCTAATTCAAAATCCAAAACAGTAAGCAACACCAGAGTGCAGCAGCCTTTTTAAAGAGAACGAGCCGTTCGACTCGTTTTCAGTTTCGATGTCGCTATCATTTTATGTGATTAACGAATTGAACCAAAACGTTGTTCTAAATAAGCAATAATATCGTTGCTTTCATACATCCAAGTATCTTTACCGTCGTCGGAGATGCGTAAACAAGGTACTTTGGTTTTACCACCTTGTTGCTCTAGTTCAGCCCGGAACTCGCTACCTTTGCTGGCATTACGTGTTTCTATGGGCAAATTCAAACGATGCAAAGCTCTGCGGGTTTTTATACAAAATGGACAAGCAAAAAATTGATACAGGGCCATAGATTGAATTTCATTTTCTACCTGCTGCTGTGCTTGTTCACTACGTTGTTGTTTTCGCGGACGGGTGATCAAATCAACAAAGGCAATGATGCAGCCTAGAAAGTTACGAACGAAGTTGATTATAAAAGACATATTATGAGTACTACCCTAAAAAAATGAGGCCGTATTATATACCCTTACGCAAACAAATTTCGCCGTGAATTACGAATATTTTGATATTAGCTATAAGGTGATTTAATACGATAAATAAAGCTGAATAACCGTGATGGTGGTTAGCGTTTGTAACTACGAACAATTACATTTTATCGCTGTTGAATTTTAAAAGGTAAATGCAGCCAACTAGTATGCCGGCTGCATTTAATCCATTTCATCCCCCACAACAAGCTGTTGTGGGTTTGAGTTTAATTAAAACTCAGGTGTTTGTGGTGCAGGCAAGTTGGTTTCTTGCATGCTACGAGCCTTGATGTCAGCAATATCACCGCCGAAATCAAACATACTCACATCACCACGCTCGGCCGCCATTTTAGCGCGCAAATCAGCGGTTGCTTGGGTATCTATGCTTAGATCATCGCTGATCACCACACCATAACCCAAGGCACCTTCAACAGTCACCAAAGAACGATTAATGTCGTCTAGCACTAGTTGAGGTTCTCGCTGCAATGGGTCTCCCCAACCGCCGCCGCCCCATGTATTGAAGTAAAGAATATCGCCTTTTTTCACTTCAATACCTTCACATTTGGCTGGTAAGGTTTCTTCACTACCATCGGCACGTTGCAATAGTTTAGTAGAACGCATTCCTGGCGCACCACCGTTAACTCCCCAAGGGTAAGTTAACCAACGGTCATCATGAATTGCGATCTGACCATCGTTCAAGAAACGGTATCCAACAGACAAGCCATTTCCACCACGATGCAGACCTACACCACCTGAATCAGGTATGGTTTCGTATGCTTCTACACGTAATGGGAAGTAGGCTTCAATAAACTCGTTCGGCACATTAGTGAATCCTGGCCATAATGAGTGTCCATCAGGACCATCTCCAGCAGGACGTCCAGGAATACCACCAAAACCAATTTGGAACAATTGGAACCACTCGCCATTGTCATCGTAACCAGAATAAAACAAATGGGGAGAATCTGAGAAGCCTGCTGCATTCATGGCTTCAGGAGCACCCTGCCCTAACAAACCGCCCATCACATCAAAGATTCTGCCCAGTGCATGGGTTCTGCCCGACAAAGCTGCTGGATAATTCGGTTTTAATAGGCTGCCTTGTGGAATACGCACATCAACTAGGTCATAAAAACCATCGTTAAATAGAATCTGCGGATCCACTAAGTTAATGGTGAAAGATCCGAAGAACATTTTGAACATATCTTCGTTGAGGTAGAAGTTAATGGAGCTTTTGGCTTGAGGATCTGTGCCCTCAAAATCAAAAATGGCTTTTTCACCTTCTCGCCACATTTTACAACGAATTTTATAAGGGCCTTTGCCCACACCATCATCACATAGGTAATCTTCGAACACCCGAGGCTCTTCCGGGACTAACATATTGATGATTGCTGACATAGCCGTATGGTTACGCTCTAACATCACTTCCATGGTGGAATAAAACACGTCATCGCCAAAACGATCGGCAATTTCAATGACGCGTTTAGATGCGGTATTACACGCAGCAACTAAGGCATTTAAATCGAATCGGTTCCACTGCGGGGTACGAACATTATGTAGGATCAGTTCCAATAACTCAGTTTGTAATACGCCTTTTTTATACAGCTTAGTTGGCGGAATACGTATCCCTTCTTGGAAGATAGACTCGGCTTTAATTGGGATTGAACCTGGCACCATGCCACCATTATCAGACATGTGACCGAACATTGCAGACCAAGCGATATGACGACCTTCACGGAAAATTGGCACCAAAACTAACCAATCAGGCAAGTGAGATACCGCAGCATTACACATATAGGGGTCGTTGGTGAGCAGCACATCGCCCTCTTCCATTTGTCCGGTAAATGCTTCCATAAACCCATGGATAAAAGAGCCAAACTGGCCAACCACCATTTTACCGTCGCGATTTGCGATCATTGGGAAACAGTCGCCTTGTTCACGGATACCTGGGCTCATTGCGGTTCTAAACAGCACTGCGTCCATTTCTTCACGTGCATTTTTTAATGCATTTTCAATAATATCGACGGTGACAGTATCTGCATCAACACGTTTAAGAGGAGTGCTATTAGTTTCAATAATTTTATTCATTCTATTCTCCTACTACTTATTACTAGCGTTAACAGGGTTGATTAATAAGTTACCCACAGAATCTACTGTCGCCACATAACCCGGTAAAATGACAGTTGTCGAATCCATTTCACCTACAATACATGGTCCTGGCACTTCCAAGCCAATTCCCATTTTGCCTCGCTCATAAATAGCAGCTTGATGATATTGCCCTTCAAAATAAATTTTTGAATCGGCAATTTTACAATCCGCTAAACTAGATTTTTGAGCGATTTGTTTGTTTTGAGGCAATGCTGTTGAAGAAGCAGAAACGATAGCCCGTACCATCACAATTTCATGACCTTCATCTAAGGCGAAGGTGAACAACTGTGTATGCTCTTCATCAAATCGGTCGATCAATAGATCCAACCCTTTAGCTTCAAAGTCTGCTTTTGAACACTCAATAGAAAGTTGGAAAGCTTGTCCGGTATAACGAACATCTGCTTGCAAAGTAACATCTAAGTCATCTTTGCTAATACCATCAGCAATTAATGTTGAGGCAGCTTTGTCTGTTAACTCTGCAAACAATTCGGTCAGTGACTCTTTGTCGGTATCTTTAATCAAAGTAACAAATGTTTTAGAGGCTTCATCTTTTACCACTGTTGTGGCATCACCATAGGCACACAACACACCTGGTCCAGGTGGAATAATGGTTGGCCAAGCATCCGTTAGAATACCTAAGGCGTTGGCGTGTAATGGGCCAGCACCACCGAATCCAACTAAGGCAAAATCTCTTGGGTCAAAACCTTGTTCAACGGAAACTAAACGTAGGGCACCAAACATGGCTTCATTGGCAATACGCACAATCCCTTCCGCGGCTTCTTCAACAGAAATCTCCATGGCATCAGCCACTTTTTTAACTGCAGCCACAGCTGCGGCTTTGTCGATAGCCATTTTTCCGCCAAGTTGCACATCAGAGGGTAAATAGCCCAATACCACGTTAGCATCACAAACCGTTGGTTCAACACCGCCTTTCATATAAGCAGCAGGACCTGGCTTAGCACCTGCCGACTCAGGGCCAACCCGTAAGGCTTTGGTTAATTCAGGTACAAAGGCTAACGAACCGCCTCCAGCCCCCACTGTACGTACATCAACGGATGGAGCTCTAACCACAACGTCACCCACTCGGGTTTCTCGTCTGATACGTGCTTTGGAATTTTGAATAAGGGCTACGTCGGTGGACGTTCCGCCCATATCGAAAGTTAGGATATTGTCGTAACCGGCTGCTGAGGAAAAGTGTATTGCACCAGATACCCCACCAGCAGGCCCACTCATTAGTAGGTTAACCGGATTGTCCGCTGCAGCATTGGCCGAAGCTAAACCGCCGTCTGAACGCAATATGGATAAGTGTAAGTCTTCGCCCATGGTTTTATGCAATGATGCTTGCAAATTATCCACGTACCTTGCCACTTCTGGTCGAACGTAAGAGTTCACAACTGTAGTTTCTGTACGCTCGTACTCTTGCATTTCAGGAACGATGTCGCTGGAAATACTAATGGGAATATCGGTAAATACAGATGCTGCCAATTCCTTCGCGCGTTTTTCATGGTCACCGTTAACATAGGCATTGATGAAACAGATCGTTAAGGCTTCTACTTCACCTGTTGCTTTTAGCTTTTTCAAATCTTGCAATAGTGCTTGTTCGTCTAGCTCTGTAGCGGTGCTGCCATCAGCATCCATACGCTCAGTGGCTTCAATAGTTAGCTCTAGTGGGGCTAACAAAGGCTTCTTAACAAAGCTCACCCAACCGCCTAATCCACCGGGACAAAATGAACGGGCCACTTGTAATACATGTTTGTATCCACGTGTGGTCACTAACCCTACTTTTGCGCCTTTACCGGTCAAAACCGCGTTAGTGGCAACTGTAGTCCCATGCATCACGCGATTAATTTGTTTAGGATCGATACCAGACTCATCACAAATGCGAGCTATACCGTTTAACACACCTATTGAAGAATCTTCTGGTGTAGAAGGTACCTTGGCAGTGTGAGTTTCACCGTTGCTTTCGTTAATTAATAGAAGGTCTGTAAAAGTCCCCCCTACATCAACACCTAATCGATAACTCATAACGTTTTCCTTTCTATATTCTTGTTGTATTTAATTTTATTTAAGGTCTTCGTATTAATTTATTTCGTTCATGCAGGGTACTTTTTACGTAACCATGTTTTGGCATTACCGCCTTTTGCGGTTTTGGTTAGCTCAATGGCAAGGTCAGATGCCGCTAACAGGGTTGGCATATCAATGCCAGTTTCATACCCCATCTGATGACACATCATCACCACGTCCTCAGTGGCAACATTACCACTGGCACCTGGCGCGAAGGGGCAACCGCCTAAACCGGCAATGGAAGCATCAAACCTGCGCACACCGGCGGTTAAGGCCGCATACACATTAGCCAATCCCATAGCGCGGGTATCATGGAAGTGACAGGCTATTTTGTCTTCGCCAAACTTATCAACCAAAGTAGTCATTAAGGCTTCGACACTCTGAGGATTCGCTGCACCTATGGTGTCGGCAATCACTAATCGAGACGCGCCCATATTGATCAGCTTTTCAGCAATATCGACTACCTGTTGTGCAGGAATCACACCTTCGAAAGGGCATTCCCATGCAGTGGCTAAATACACCTGTAATTCAACATCAGTGCCTTTACCCGCCTCAATCACTTGCTCAATCACTTTTAAGGTTTGCTCGTTATCCATGCGAATGTTTTTTTCGTTCATGGTGTTAGATGCAGCCATAACCAAAGAGGCTAATTTAACCTGATTTTTCTGGGCTAATTCGAAGCCTTTCATATTTGGGATAAGGGCTGAAAAATGGCAATCAGCTTTGGGTAACTGCTGACAGATTTCATCCGTACCGGCCATTGCAGGCACTGCCTTGGGCGATACAAATGCACCCACTTCGATGCCATCTAATCTAGCGTCGGTTAACACTTGAATCAGTTGCAAACGTTGTTGCGGCGAGAGTATTTCGGCTTGATTTTGCAGCCCATCACGAGGACCTACATCATTAATGTATACATGATTACTCATTGCCGGTTCCTTTAATTGCGCCACTTTCCACCAAGGAGTCGATGCGTTCTTGTGACATATGTAACAGCTCTGACAACACAGTTTGAGTATCTTGACCTAACACTGGTGCTGGAGAGAAAGACTCTTCGTCGGTACGTGAGAATTTAATCGGGTTGCCCGGTCCCTTTGTGCTTTTGCCATCAGGGTGTTTCAAATCAACCACCATATTACGATGCAAAACTTGTTCGTCACTCAATGCCTGAGATAAGTTATTAACCGGTGCGCAAGGAATGCGTTTGGCTTCCAACTGTTCAATCCAATAAGCCGACGTGTTTTGACTCAAAATTTCGTTTAATTTGGCATTGATGAAATCTCTATCAGCCCAACGTCCTGGCTGACCATCATATTTACTATCTTCAAACTCAGGGCACTTGACCACTTCATTGAGGTTTTTCCAGAAGTTGTCAGTGATCACTGCAATAACCACAAAACCATCTGAGGTTTGGAAGGTATTGTAAGGAACGTGAACAAAATGCGAATTACCGATTGGGTACGGGTTTTCACCAGATAAGAAGTGCATGGTGGCCATGTAGTTAAGCATTGAAATTTGACAATCCAACATGGAAATATCCACATCTTGACCTTTACCACTGGTTGCCCGTTCAATGATGGCTGACTGAATACCCATTACCGCGAACATACCACCGCCCAAATCGCCGATGGGAATACCTGCTCTTACTGGGTTCTCTTGATCAAGACCGGTAATTGACATACCACCGCCCATTGCTTGAGCAACTTGGTCAAACGCAGGACGTTTAAATTTAGGTCCGCTGCTACCAAATCCGGTAATACTACAAGTAATAATTCGAGGGTTAATTTTGCTTAGTGTGTTGTAGTCAATACCTAAACGATCAGGCACACCTGCACCAAAGTTATTCACTACCACATCAGACTCTTTTACCAAGTCATAAAAAACTTGTTTGCCTTCATCACTTTTTAAGTCGATACAAATACTTTGTTTATTGCGGTTCAAAGTAATGTAATAAGCGCCCATCCCATCTAAAGAGTTTTTCGGATCACTGGCAAGCAATTTACGAGTGCCTTCACCTTGCAACGGTTCGACCTTGATGGTTTCTGCTCCTAAATCAGCGAGCAACATTGCGCAATACGGACCTGATAACATATGTGTTAAATCAATTACACGTATACCAGAAAGCGGCTTATTCATTCTTTATCTCCAATTATTTTTTTGTGTCCTGAAAGTCAACGGGTATGGCACTAACAGCGCCAATCCCCGTCACTTAAAAAGTGCTTAAAAGTTATAAGCGAATTCAACGCCATACTCTGCGAGGGCTGAGGGGTGGATAAACGAACCACCGAATTCAGGAGCAGGAATGACTTCTTGTAAATATTCTTCGTCTGTGATGTTTTTGCCATAAATGGCCAAAGTCCAGTTATCAGCTTCAAGGGCAATTCGTGCATTGACGGTGAAAAAGGAATCACGTTTAGCATTATCAAAATTTTGCGAATGAGGACCCGGTGGAACTCCGCCTCCCAAGGTTCCGAAGAAGTCCCAAATAGTGGGAGTTTCTTCACCCTGTAAGGTATGGAAATAGGTTTCTCCGGTGTATTGATAATCCACGCGAGTGGTCACCCAATACTCGTCATTCACTGGCTGTTCGTAACTAAACCCTAAGGTATAGGTAGTGTCAGGTGACTGAGGTGCTTTGTTACCAACGGTAATGGGACGACTGCGGTTTTCTTTGATCTCTGAATCAAGTAAACCCAATCCAGCGAACACTTTGAAGCTATCGGTAACATCAGCTGTAACATCAAGCTCAAAACCTTGAATTTCTAGTTCATCAATGGTGCTTACCGCACGTAATAAACCGAAAGGTCCGGCAAAAAATTCAAAGAATTGGTTATCTTCAACATTCGTTTTGAATACAGCTGCATTCAATTTAACCTTGTTATCCAAAAATTTAGATTTAATACCCAACTCAATGTTAGTGGTAATTTCTTTATCGTAGTCATCAGAAACCAACAGTTGCGCATCCACTGAATCACCAGGGTTACCCGTACCTGAGCTATTAAACCAATAATCTAAGGTGGCTTGCGTACCTAGCGAGTTAAAGCCTCCACTTCTAAAGCCAACACCATAACTGGCATAAGAGTTAACCGTGTCGGATAGTTCATAACTCAAGGTAACTTTAGGTTGGAATTGGGCAAATGAACGACTGCGATCAGGAATGCCATCAGGGTTGGCGACTAGACCTGGGTTAATAGGGCCAACTTCACCATCCACAATAGTATTAATGTTGAGACCAGACGCGGAGACATTAGGTACATTGTTCGATACGGTTCGGTCTTCATAGTCATAACGAAGGGCCACTGATAATTCAAGTTTCTCAGATACGTCATACTCAATTTGACCAAATGCCGATAACACTGAAGTATCGTAAGTATCATCGAACAATAAATCCGTAGGGTTTGGCCCTGTAGGTGGCACATACGCTTGCTGCAAATAACCTTGACCTTGATCAGCACCATAGGCGACCACTACATCTCGGTCGATTTCAGCAAAATACACACCAGCGATCCAACGTAGATCTGCGGTATCATCGTCTGAGGTAAATCTTAGTTCACCACTAAAGTCAGATTGACTGCGTTCTTGATACTGATATCCGTCACACGAAGTGGGAGTGTATGGACCGTAAACTCCGGTAAACTCAACGCCGGGAGGAAAAATCCCGAAGGGAGCAAAGAAATCACCGAATAAATCTGTGCGATCTGCACCCCCTAAGGCTGTGGGTGTATTGTTCAATGTAGCTCGGTCAGTTTGACACTGTGGCGTCAACTCATAACCATAAAAAGAAGCACTGGTACCATCAGAAAGTAAGGTTTCTTCCAGATCGTTGTAAGACAACACGCCAGTTACATCATAACCCTCAAGATCCCAGTCGGCTTTTATTGAAAGCTCTGTGCTATCTTGTTTGTTTTCACCAGGGACATTAAATGCGAACACAAAATCGTGATCGTTTACATTAGCGTTATAAGCAGGTTGATTAAAATCTTCAACAAAGGAAGGCAAAGCAAACACTGCATTAAAGTTAATTGCACCACCTTTTACACTAGAAACCCCAGCTCGCATGTCCAAGGTTAGATTTTCAGTAGCATCCCACATTAGTCGACCTTTTAGTGTGGTATCTTCTAAGAAATCTACTGAATCTTCGCCGGTGAAATCGTTTTGATAGTGACCGTCGATGCTATTGTAACTAGCGGTCAAACGTCCTCTCACTGTCTCACTGAGGCCACCGCTAATAATTCCGTTAATCCGTTTCGCACCGGCATTGCCTACTGCCACTTTAACGCTACCTTCAAGCTCATCGCTAGGTAATGTAGTGGTTACTAAAATCGCCCCAGCCACAGCATTACGACCATATAGCGCACCTTGCGGGCCTTTAAGAATTTCGATTTGAGCAATATCCAACAACTCACCATTGAAGCCATTGGGATTGGTCATCAGTACACCATCAACCACATAGGCAAAGGTCGACTCTGCATCACGGGTTGACACTATGCCGCGAATATTTACTTGGGTGTCACCGACGTTTGCAGTGTCAACAATGTTCACATTAGGAACAAGGGAGATAAAATCTCCGGGGCGTTCGATGCCAGCGGTTTCAATATCTCTTGCTGATAACGCGCTTACAGCAATAGGTACTTGTTGTAGACTTTCTGGACGCTTACGGGAGATACTAATTAGCTCAATTGACTCTTCCTCTGCTTGGGTGTCTTGCGCAAGGGCAGCACCGGCAAAAGTAGTTGAGCTGGTTAACATCGATATCGCGATAGCATTTCCCAATTTATTTCGGGTAAATCTAAGCATTGTGTTTTCCCTCTTGGTTATTGTTATTATTGCGTTTCAATCTTCGCCACAAGGTGGTTTGGCTAATTCCTAAATACTGGGCAACCAATTCTTTATTGCCGTTAAATTTTGTCATTGCTTGGTTAAGCAACTCTTGTTCATTTTTTGCGATAGCACCGGTTTGTTCTATTTGTTTTATTTCAAATAGTTCTGGCGCTAACTCAGTCAACAATTGCGACACTCTTTTACTGGTTACGTCTTGGAATGCGGAGCAATAAACCAGTAAACGTTCAACAATATTTTCCAACTCTCGGATATTTCCTGGCCAATCATAGGCATTAAAAATAGGGCTTAATTGTTGGGTCAGTCGCTGAATAACCTCTTCACTCAAACTGCCGAAATTAAGGGCCATCAACTTGTTCTGGGTGATATTTTCGATATCTTCACGACGTTCTTTTAAAGAGGGAACATTAATGCTTAGAACGTTCAGGCGGTAATACAAGTCATCTCTGAACAACCCCTGTTTGACTTGTGTGGCCAAGGGACGGTTGGTGGCAGCAATCACTTTAAGATTCACTTTGAATTCTTTGTGCGAACCTATGGGTCGGTAGGTTTTTTCTTGGATAACCCGGAGCAATTTTGCTTGCTGAGGTAAGCTTAACTCTCCCACTTCATCTAAAAATAACACGCCATTATCTGCTTCATATAACAAGCCATGTTTGCCGCCACGTTTTGAGCCAGTAAAAGCCCCTTCTACGTAACCAAACAACTCCCCTTCAAACAACTCACTGGGCATTGCTGCGCAGTTAATCGCCACAAAACGCCCTTCTGAAAACTGACTCTTTTGATGAATACGTTTTGCGATCATTTCTTTACCCGTACCCGACTCACCAATGATCAACACATGGCTTGGAGAGTTCGCGTACAGATCAGTACGTTCAATCAAGTCGGTCATTAATTTGGATTTATAAATCAGCGGTTGGTCTAGGGTGGGAGCGTTCTTGGGTTGAAATATTTGTGGTGTTTGCGCATAGAATTGGTACACATTAAACTGACTTTTAGTCATTTTGATGGTGTCCTTATGGAACCACCAATCAGTTTCATTTAACCGACACTTTCCATCTGATACATCGGCAAACTGGCTACTGTGCAACAAATCCAAAATTTCTTGTTTGTTATTCGAGTCGATGGCGAATTCTGTTTTTGCGGCGCTATTCGAGGTTAGAACATCGGTATAGTTGTCGACCACTAGAATCGGCGTTTTCGAGTCCTCATCTAACCATTTATGAATTGCTTTTGTGTGAATTGAATCCCGTTGTTTGCGCCCCAAAACAACGGCTTCTTTTAATACTGCTCGGCAGGATTCTTTTGAATATATTAAGAAAGACTTTATATTGTCTAAAAGGGCCAGCCCACAGACTAAACTTGCTCCCACTACCACATTATCTGAGGTTAGATGAGCTAATTGATACCGTTGTTTAGCATCTTCAGCGGTTTCGTACTGATGACACGTAATATTAACCGATGTACTAGTATTTAATAGGCTAACTAGACTGCTGTAATCATCATAAGTAATTAGGTGGATGTCGTTACTTACTTTAGAGGCTTTTAAGACAGCGCTAACAATATCGGACTCTGTGACGGGAATAGATAATACGGGCACATCTAAGGTAGTTTTTAAGTATGCTGAATTGCTACCTGCGCTAATCACTAAGTCTGGTTTGAATACATTAATATGGGTATTGGCTTCATGAATAGTGCCGATGATTGCATCGACAACTTTGCATTCAGCTTGTTCTTCAAACTCTTCTAATACACTACTAACCAATTGGCTAAACTCTTTATGGCCAAAGATTAGAATACGGATTTTGTGATTTTGCTTTATCAATTTATTGCAACCTGAAAGTGAAAATTGTTAGCAAATTAACATAGCACGGTTCATGCCAAAAACAATGGAATTTAAAAACCGTTTAAATTCAACTATTTACATGGTTACACATTTTCATTTTCAGGTTGGAAATTTCAAAATGAAAAATAACCTATCATTTTGAAATAAAATCATTCATTTTGAAATTCAGCTTTTTGATGATTCTGTTAACTGCAAAATCGCGCCAAATTCGTCATATTCGGCAAGGTCGCAAATGGACCAGCCTTGTAAACCTGTTCGTTTTTCCAAGTAGTTAATTTCCAGTTTTTGCAATGTTTCATCGATGGACTCAGTTGCAAAAGAAAGTAGAAATATTCCTTCTCCTTTTTGCGCAAGTATCTCAGCAACGACTCCTTCATTGCTCAGCGGTTGAACTAAAACCAATAGACTTTCCCCCACGTTAAAACGTGCAGTTTTTACTAGTCTTTGGGGAAGCTCTTCAATTACCGGTGATTGCTTTAACAATCCGTTGAAATAGCTTACTGATTTGTCTAAATCTGCCACCACAAAATTAATGTGGTGAATATGGGTGATCAAAATGCATACTCCTGCTTGGATTCACTAGGCTGTTTAAGATGAGCCGCTTACCTTAAGCCAGCAATGCATCCTGTGTAATGTGATTCAACACTGCAGTCTTCATGCCAGCGTCTTTGATAAGTTAATCTAAATAAATTCATATAGTTAACTAAGCACATTAAAAACCAAACCAAGAGTAAAATTTCATTCTGAAGGAATTATTTTCACTTTGAATGAAGATTTAAAGGCCTAGTAAAGACAATTCCACTGCCGTAAAACCTTGCTGCAGATCCTTTGCCCTTGCAACCTTAACCCCATTATCATATCTTTATAACATATATACCGTATCGCTATTTGAGAAAAAGATAGGTTAGCCAAACTAAATAACTCTTAATGCTCTAACAATACAAGGCCGAAATCATAATGAAGTTAGATAGACGAAATTTTATGGCGGGAGTGGGTATAGCTACTGCACTCCCATTAGTTGGCTGCGCTGTCAGTTCATCCGTTAGCCACAATACAAAATCTGTAGACACTACTTTGACTGATGATTTCCCAACTGCTCCACCATTGTCTGGCCCCCGTATCAACTTGAGCCGAGCTTATGAAGTAATGGATAGATTAAACCTTGATGCCTTGGTGCTTGGTCAAAGCGACAATTTTTACTATTCGACAGGCCATAAGCCGGTAACCTTAACTATGGGTCATGGACCAAATTCATTTTCGATTATTACCCGCCAAGACTCTAAGCCTAATGGTTTAGTAATGCCGTCTTTTACATACTATTTCTTGTTAGCAGATGTTATCGCTCCCCATGACTTTGCAACGTACCTTTTCAGTGATAATGGCGCCTCTGACGAAGTAGCCGAAGAACCTAACCTAATGATATTTGCAGATGAAAAAGTAACGCCTTTGGATGAAATAGAAGCCAGGCGAGCAAATCGGACACGACAAACAGCAAAAGAATATGGTGCATACATTGGCGCCAGGGCTGCATTGAAAAAGGCATTTAGCGACCTTGGTCTGACTAAAGCTAGAGTAGCAACAGACAACATCACCTCTTGGGAATTAATCTCGACAACTTTACCCGATGTTTCGATTACAGATGCCGATGACGCACTTCGACGTATTCGTCCGTATAAATCTGATATAGAAATTGCACTTATGCGTCGTGCCGCACCGATGAACGCTGAAGCGGCTATTGCTGCGGTCAATTTGATACGCGATGGTGCTACCTATCGCGATCTTAGACGTTTGTTTTATGCTGAAGCGGCTAAACGCGGTAACACTGGCGTGTTTATGGTGGTGGATCGCATTAGTGACGATTTATTTGATGCACCCTTTCGCGACGGTCAGTCATTCTTAATTGACGCCGTTAGTCACGCGGACGGCTATCATGGCGATTATGGGCGTACGGTATTTATCGGTGAGCCCAATAAAGAACTTGCTAAAATGACCAAAACCATTGGCCTTGCATGGGATGAAGTTAGACATGCTTTGAAGCCTGGAATGAAGTTTTCTGAAATCACCGCTTTGGGACAAGCAACTCTGCAAAAATTAGGGGGAAATTACGCTGTGTCATTCTCACCCCATAGCGTAGGTCTTTACCATACCGATCATGTGGGTAAAAACCCGGGTGCACAGAGTGAAGATCTCGTATTAGAAAAAGGCATGATAATCAGTGTTGATTGTCCGTTATTGGCATCAGGGATTGGAGGTTCAGCTCACCTTGAAGATTTAATGTTAATAACAGCCGACGGTAGTGAGCCAATAAATCACGTAGGCGACCAAACCATTATCATTTGATTTGCAAAAGAGTCCTTATAAGCCCATAAAAAATGCCTCTTTCGAGGCATTTTTCTAATCTATACTTTTTACTAACTTATTGGTTTGCTTTCTTCCTCTGGTTAGCACGAGCATATTTATTAAACAAAGTTCGTTGCTCATCAGTACCTTCGCCCAACTGCACTTTCACTAAGGAGCTTGCATGTTGGTGATAATAAACGTATTCCATAACAGCTTCCAGCCCTCGAGCATTTTCAAAAATCAGTGGTCTTTGTTTTATTTCATCTTCATCATTTGAGTCATTTTTACTCACCCCGAACCAAAAACGCTGCACCACATTTAAACTGTTGTACCAATTCCAAGTAAGCTTGTCTAAGGCGCGCTCGGAAAACGTGGAAAAGGTCGCAATGTCATTTTCCAAAACCACGGACATATAGCTAAATTCTCTGGTTTCACTATCATTTGAAGAGCAAGATTCAAGTAGGTTCAATATATACAGTTTAGGAACATTAGTCTTACTGAACTTAACAAAATACGTTGTGTCTTTTTCCGAACCTTGGCTAGAGTTTGACGATGGTCTGTAGTCAATTTTATAACAATCAGCTAAGTTGGTTATATACAGCGGCGCATCAAAAATGGTGACACCACCATTTTCAACAATATCAATAGCAGTATTAGTATCAATATATCGACTATTTTCCCCACTAAAGTTACTCAGAGCAACTTTCTCAGAAGATATTAGGTAAGCCACCTTAATCCCATCAAGTAGCATCACCTGATCGTCTTGTTCAACGAGTTGTTCAGTGGTTACGACAGTATAAGGCGACGAACAAGCACATAAGATTAAACTGCTAAGGACCACGAACGTTTTAACTAATTCCCTCATTTATTTTCCCTAATAATCTTTAATTTTAGTTTTTATTTGATTCATACTTCATTCTCTCTTAACAATAAAGTTCAAGTCAATCAGTTAGTTAATTAACTGCATTAAAAACCACTGATCTCGAAACCCACACCTTAAAAGCAACTAATTTTTCCCTTTGCAAATACTTACGGTCATTTGTAAACCTGAAAAAAAACAACAATTAAATAGTGACTTCCTCTGGCAGACACATATATGCGCACCAAAATCTAACTTGTCTAGGCACCAGTTAACCGATATTTAATTGCTAAAAAGCCAATTTAAGCGTTAAATAATCCTTCAAACCTAAACAAAGGGATGTTGTCGTGAAAATAGTAACTAGATTAATATGGATATTGTTAGTTAGCTTTAGTATTTGTTGTGAAGCAAATGCTGAACGTGTTTACGAGAAACAAGATCCTCCCCGCAAACTGACTAGCGAACAAGCAAAGGTGGCGGCTAGCAATTACCAAAAATATTGTTCTTTGTGTCACGGCGATGATCGCGAAGGTCATAAAAATGATCACGCCCCCTCCCTTCGCAGTAAGAGTCTATTCGAATCTGGTGTACCTCATTCAATATTACGCCCCATGTCCTATGGGCGACACGGAACCGCCATGGGTGGCTATTTAGATGAAGTAGGCGGTCCTATGACGTTGGATGAAACGTGGGACTTAACCTATTGGCTGTTTTGGCAATCAGGGGCACAAAGAGTCAAGCTTAGTGAAAACCCCGTCAATGGAGATATTGAAAAAGGTGAGATTTTATATAAACAAAACTGCACCAGTTGTCATGGTGAAAATGGTGAAGGCATCACTGCACCCGCTCTTTTTAACCCTTCATTTTTAGCCCACAACAAAGACGAGTTTATTCGCTATGCCATTGAAAAAGGCCGCGAAGATACTCCTATGTTAGGATTTTCTGACAAATTAACAGAAGACGATATTGATAACCTCACCGCCTTTATTCGCAGTAAGGCCAGTGATGCTAAAATTAGCAAAGTCCCCTTAAAAGCCCTACCTACACCAGATCAGTATGTAATTAATCCACAAGGGGAAGATCCTAATTTTGAATTGGACCAAGGCAAATATGTATCCTCTAAAGACTTACATGCTGCCATGGAAGCGAAAAAGCGTATGGTACTTATAGATACCCGAGTGACGTCAGTATGGCAACGAGCCCATTTAGCCGGTTCAGTACCTTTTCCTTATTATTCTGATATCCAAAGTCGTGTTGGAGAAATGCCCAAGGATGTATTGATTGTAGGTTACTGCTCGTGCCCTCGCGCAGCAGCAGAGTACGTAATGGATAAATTTAACGAAGCAGGTTATGCCAACACTGCTGTGTTATATGAAGGTATCTTTGGTTGGATGAATTTAGGCTATCCGGTGGTTCGAGCAGAAGGTTTAGAAGAGCCAGAAGAAGTGTCAGAAAGCCATTGATATCCCTCTCTGACTCGCAGTCGTTAATTGGAGAAAACCTAAGCCCTGCTAACTAAAATTAACAGGGCGATTTTAATAATCTTTATATGATGGAATTTTGAGGGAAGCGTTAGCAACACTGACTTCTAGGAAAAATGAAATTAACCCACCAGTGATCAGTATCATGCCTAAAATAAACATGGAAATAATAGTGGTATCTAAATTCACCACAGTTAATCCATTTATTAGCAATAGAATAACGTCCATACACACAGTCACCGCCGCAGCAGTTAAAAAGGTAACCGCCCAGTTGGCAAAACGCATTCTTCGGCGCAGGGCTTTGAGCTCGTTTTTAGCTTTTTCGGTGATCTTAGTTGGGTCAACATCACCAATTCTTTCGAAGTAACGAGCCCGATCAATAATTCTAGCTAAACGGCCGGTCATCACATTCATCATTTGCCCCATGCCCACTATCAGGAACACGGGTGCCAGTGACAATTGAATCAATTCAACAGCAGATTCATTTAAATTTAATTCCATTATTATTCCATCATTTTATTTCTGATGCCCTTGTAGCAAATAACAACCTAAATTGCACTGTAAAATTACATTCACTCTGCCTATTGTCCCATTTATAGACTTAGCTCAGTATTTAAGCCAATTTCTTCAGCTAAACTCTCATTTAGGTTTTAGATACATTTAGGGTTATGTAACCATCAAATCCTAATGTCATTAGAACCCCTTCGTCATGAATATTGGTCACTCCATCAGCGATGATTGTCATACCTAATGAATGAGCTAAATTACATAAACCTGTAAGATATTCTTGGTTTGATTTATTGTTGCTAACATCAAAAACGAAAGCACTATCAATCTTTATGTAGTCCAATCCAAACTCTTGAATATCAATAAGCTGGGAAAAGCTTGCCCCTACTCGCTTCAAACCAATTTGACAACCTAACTCTTTGACTTGAGAACAAAAACGTCTAAATTTAGGTACATTTTCAAATACAACACTTTCTCGTAGCTCAAGGCAAATATTGCCAGTAACATCTGGATTTTGACTAAGAATTTGATAAATTTTGGAAAGTGATTTTTTGTCTAAAATAGTTTGAATTGAGAGCAGTATCGCATAGGTATTTTGGTTTTTTTCCAGCTTGATTTTTTCAATTATCGTCTCAATCATTTTTAAATCTATGCTAGAAACTAAATCTAAGGCTCTAGCTTTATGGGCATAATAACCTGCATTATGTACCTTGCCATCCAACTCTAACCCTATCATCGCTTGATGGTGCAATATGCGGCTCTGCTGACCTACAACGGGGTAGCACATGGTCGATATGGTTTTATCTAATGCCTGAGTTAGGGCAATGCCCCATTCATCATTTGTATTGTAGGGCGCAACCACCTCTAGTTTGTCTGAAACTTCACCAGCAGCTCCTTTTCGTTGTTGAGCCTGTTCAAGCAATTCATCTAAGCGGTTGAACAGTTCATTACTACTTTCTTGAGATTGCAGATATACAGCAGCATGAGCAATATTAATTTCAACGCTTTGTTTATATTTAGAAATGATATTCCTATGCTTAACTTCCAAGGCATAACTCAATTTATTGATATCGTCTGATTCTGTCATTAACACTGCAAAGTCAGAATCATTTAATCTCGCCATGCGAATATCCGTATAACGACCATTCAAATCCTTAGAAAATTTATTTAAGGTATTCGCATAATCAACTAAAAACGCATCCATATTTTGCTGACCAATAGTTGCTAATACATGGTCATAGTTGCTAATGCTTACCATAAAAAGAATATTATGCCCCTCTTTATCGCGATACCTTAACTGGCCTTCTAGCAAGGTGAAAAAAGCATTAATGTTAATTAAACCTGTGACTCTGTCATGTTGGCTTTTATAGCGATTTTGATCTAGACGTTTATTACTTTCCAAAACAATGCCTTTGAAACGGTCAGCCAAAGTATTCATGGCTTTTACAACCCGTGCAAAATCTTTGGTATAAGGAATAGGTATTGTAAAAAAGCGTCTTTCAGAAAAAGCCCTTGCCTGTTCAACCAACTTATCTAAGGGAACTAAAATAAAACGCAGTAGAAATGAACCAATTAGGCAAGCCAATAGTGTTGTAATAATGAAATTGATAAATAATGCTTGTGTATTATCCCAAAGGGTTTGATATGCATAGCTAGTCTGACTTTCAATATATAAAGTACCAAACTTTTGCCACCCATCATTTATTTGAGCCACACCTGGCTTAACTTTTATATCGGCTAATTTGATAAACCAAGAAGGTACTTCAGATATATCTGACTCTTCATATTGACGCTCAATTAAGATATCGCCTTTAGCATTTATTAGAACGATACTTAGAAAATGTCCAGTATCAAACTTGGCGGATATCAGCAACTCAAGATCAACGAGATCCTTATTTGAATTAGAAATTAGCATCGCTAGGGAATTAGTATCATCCACATTTTTTACATAAAGTTGTTGTTCAAAGTAGTCTCTTGCAGAGCTTATACTTATAAAAAAATTAGAAATTGAACTAATCAATAGCAAAAAAACAATCGATAACCACAGTTGTCTACTTAGATACATGAGATACTCCTTGAATAAGTTGGAGCGTGCAACTGACTACCATTGAATTCCTTCCTCTTGAGTTTTAGCCAACAAATTTCTCCATTTAGATAACTTTGATGTGGCATTGCCTACCAATTGATTGGATTGTCCTGACCATAGGCCTTCGGAATTAAAACTAAATACAGGAATGAGGTCTTTTCTTTTAGATGATGGTAGAACTTCAGAAATTAAGCTATCGAGAACCAAAGGTTCAGAATCAGGTGTAGCATAATATCCCAACACCATATGGGCTTGAGTGATGCGACTCCGTGCACCACCTATCTTAGCTTTCACATATATTAACCGTAATTTTGCATCGTCTATTCCCAGCAGTCTTAAACTAAAATATTTTAATGTCGCATAATCTTCGCAATCGCCACTTCCTTGTCCTATTGTTTCAACTGCAGAAGCCCAATAGTCCTCTTTTTTCCATAATGCTTGATCAGTTTGATAATTCAGGACTTCATCAAAAAAAGTGTTTATAGCCTCAAGCTTTTCCAACTCAGAAAGACTGATCGACTGGGTTAAAATCTCTTGCCATTTTTGTGCAACTAAAGTTCGTTGTGGGCCATATTGACGATTAACGTTTTGATTGAATTTAGTAAAATCAGCCAAATCAAACTGTGCCAAACAAATAGCCGTAATCAACAGAATAAAAACTAAAAGTGTTAAACGCATAGATTGAGTAACGCAAAAACCATATTTATTAGTGATCCCATAGAAAGTTTTTAATATTTACAAGACGCTTTACTGGGCAGTAACGTCAATGGGTACAAACATTTCAAAACAGGTTCCGCTATGCATTTGGCTAGTTACACTAATATTTCCGCATAACTTTTTGTTAACCAAATCATGAGTGATAGACAAGCCCAATCCGCTACCACCATTTTCTCTTTGTGTCGTAAAGAAGGGTTCGAATATTTTGTCGATCAACTTTTGTGGAATGCCACAACCATTGTCGATAAAACGAATAAGAACATTACAATTATCATAAATTGAAAAAGAAATAGTAATTTTCGGGTTATTGATTGCTTTAAAGCCATGCCGGATACTATTCATAATCAAATTAGTCAATATCTGTGCTATCGCTCCAGGGTAAGATTTCATTATTATGGTATCGTCACATTCAAGCTCAATCTGCAATTTCGCTTTTTTGATTTCAGGATTAAGGCTACTAATCAAAGCTTGCACATTTTTCAGTAAATCAAATTCAACAATTTCATTAGAAGATTGATCTACTGCGGTCTGTTTAAAATCTTTAATTAACTTAACTGCTCTTGAGAGGTTAGTCGACAACAAACTACAAACTTCGTTACCACTTTCAATAAACTCTGAAAATATCTCCTCATTTAAACTGCCAGATTGAAAAGCCTCTATCAACAGTTTCAATTCTTCTTCTAAGTGCGATACACCGCTTATGGATACTCCCAGAGGTGTATTCACTTCATGAGTAATTCCAGCAACCAAACCGCCTAAGGTCACCATATTTTCTGAATCCAATAATTGCTGTTGGGTATTTTTTAGAATTGTCTGTGCGCTACTTAATTTTTGATTTTGACTGTCAATCTGCTGTTCTAACTTATGATTTGCCTGGACAAGTTGATTTTGAGCTTTCCACATATTAGAAGCGTTAATAGCACGACCAATAAAATCAGCTAAAGCAGCAACAAACGCCATTTCATCTGCATCCCATATACGCGCAGCTCCAGCATGTTCGCAATGTATAATACCTATCATTTTCCCCGTGTGTCTGATTGGCGCATCGAGAATAGATTCAATCTTACAGTCATCTTTGTGCTTTAGTGAAAACTCTCGAGTAGCAGGACTGTTGAGCGCATCATTGATGCACAACTGCCTCCCTTTTATCAAAGCATTAAAATAATCGGGGTATACTTCTGCGGTAAGTAAACTCTCGCTTCTTTCACTATGATTATTACGGTCAACAACTAAATAGCACCGCATTGCTTGTTGGTCTTTTTCAAAAAACCAAACCCCTGCTCTTTCCAGCTCTAATCCTTGCAAACAACTATTAATAATAACTCTTAAAGCATCAGCAAAATTGCCATTATCAATACTGGGGGATTGAGACACATTAAACAGTAATTCATCCAATCGTTCTTTCATAAATTAGTTCACCTAACGAACACTGTTAATCGGGAAATTGATGTCTAATGGCACAAAATTGTTCAAAATTTTCAATTATGATATCGACCAATTTAGGGTCAAAATGTTTGCCCGATTCATCGACGAGCAACTGTTTGATTTTTGTTGTATCCCAGGAGTCCTTGAAACACCTTTGAGAGCCAAGAACATCAAACACATCGGCAATTGCGGTTATTCTTCCACTTAATGGAATATCGTCACCTTTTAGTTGGGTTGGATAACCACTACCATCCCACTTTTCATGATGGGTCAAAGCAATTTGCGCAGCGAGTTGTAGCACAGGATTTTTGGAGCGCTTCAAAATATCGTACCCAACCTTTGCATGGGTCTGCATAATCGCTAAGTCTTCACCTTCTAATGGTCCTGGCTTGTGTAAAATTCGATCTGGAATGGCTACCTTACCTAAATCGTGTAAAGGAGAAGCTTGCTTCATCATTACAACTTCGGCTTCAGGAAGTTTGCAGTAAGACGCGATTAACTGGCAGATAATTGCAACTCGTTTAACGTGCGCACTTATATCCGTGCTTCTCATTTCAACGGCTTCGCCTAGCAAGTAAACTAGCTCACGCTGCGTATTCACCACTTCTTCGGAAATTAATAAATTTTCATAAGTCAAAGCAACATTGATACAATAAATTTCAAGCAACTCTTTGTTACTTTCAGTTAGCTTCCCTTGGGTATCAATGTATAAAAAATAATCCATCCCTCTATCTGTTTGAGTATAAAAAACGTAGCTATCATCAAAATGACAAGAGCGTTTTTCCTCTACCGCCGTTTCAATAGAAGTTCTAACATTGACAGGAAGGGAATCTAGCTTGGTATTTTCACTAAACTCAAGCATGTCTTTTGAAGCTGCTAGAACCTGAGTAGTATCGGTTTCACCAATCTTCATAGATGAACAATAAATGGCCGTTGAAGGTAATTGAAGTAAAGAAACCAGCTCATCCAGAACAGCCGATGCAAAGGTATTAATTGAATGAGGTTTAAGAACCTGACTTGTACATTCAATTACCCGCCTTAATCCTTTTCGATGTCTTTCAATAGTATCGATATCACGATAGGACCTTAGTCCTGTGTACATTAAGGTTTTTAATTTCTGACTGGTTAATTCAGTTTTTTCTTTGTAATCATTGATATCATATTTTTCAATAATTTCATGTTCAGGGGCTTGCCCCGGCTGACCGGTGCGAAGCACTAAGCGGGTAGTATGGTTCTTCAACTCTTTTCGAACATAATGAACTAAATCTAAACCAGCGTGATCAGTCTCCATCACTACATCTACCAATGCCAATGCAATGTCATCATTTTCTTGAAATATATTTTTAGCTTCAGCTGCAGAATACGCATGCAAAAACTCGACTTTATGACCATCAAATCGAAAACGTTTAAGAGTTAAATCAGTGACTCGATGAACTTCTGTTTCGTCATCGATAATTAACACTTTGAAACAGCCTTTAGCATCTACTGGCACTGGATCAGAAGGTTTATCTATTTTCTTTTGATTAGAAAACAACGGGTTTTGAACCATTTAATTTTTCCTATAGGTGATTTTGTCCACCTTAAAAACTGTCCAGCATGTAAAATTTGAATAGTGGACGAATAAAAAGCAACGAATAGTTAACTCAGTAAACAGCGTTAATTTTTAACCAATAAAACTTAATCACAACGGTACGTTTCATCTAGTCGAACTGATGGTTAATCAAACTAAACTCAATCCAAAACCCCTGCTTATCTTCACAGCCATAAGACAATTCCCCATGCAGCTTTTGTTTGATCAAATTATTAACCACACTCAGCCCTAAACCTGCGTTACCAGCCCCCCTATTAGTAGTATAGAAAGGCTCAAATATTTTACTGAGTAAGGTTTCGTCAACTCCATGACCGTTATCGCTATAACGGAGTACATGATGTTGTTCTTGTACATCGAGTCTGACAGAGATTTTAATATGGTTATTATGATCACTGTCTTTAAAGCCATGAAGCATGGAGTTAGCAACTAGGGCACTAATGATTTGTAAAAATGCGCTAGGATACGAACGAATAACAATAGTCGGGTCGCAGTCCAATGAAACATCGAAATTAATATCTTTGTATTGAAGCTCGAAGTTAATAAACAACTCTTCCAATAATTCCCTTACATTGATTTCGTCTAGTCCATCTTTAGTTTGATCCACTGATATACGCTTAAAACTGGTCATTAATTTTGCGGCACGATGTAAATTTTTTAATGCCATTTTGCTTAAATCGTTAGCAGCTTCGATGAAGTCCTCAAACTTATCTTTATCTAAAGTACCTTGCTGAAAGGTGTCATCGAGGTCGTCGACTGTTTCGATTAAGTGTGAAATCGCAGTGATACTTACGCCTAAAGGTGTATTAACTTCATGAGAAATACCTGCAACCACGCCCCCCATAGCAGATATTTTTTCAGACTCGATTAGCTTATCTTGGGCAAACTTCAAATTTTCTAACGCAGTATTCTTTTCATTGCACATAGCTGCAGAGTTGATTTGCTTAATGTGCAGATATATCAAACAAAAACCTATAAAAAATGCCAAAATTGGAATAATGAGATATAAGCCGCCTCCTGAATTACCTTCTCGCGTAATAACAAGTTGCCAAGTTTTATCTGCTACAGAGAGCAGACTAGTAAAGCTTGCGGTATCATCCGAACTTGTAAGGTCACCTACTTTACTTTGATAGACCAATTGGGGCTCAAAAGTATGAGTTGAGAATAACTTTAGATTTTCCGCTACACCACTTATGAAATAGTTCCCTAAGAGCATTCTAATATCGAAAACTATAACTATGAATCCACTGTTATTATCTTCTCTTTGTTTAAAGGTTTTGTGCTCGTGAGGTTTTTTATACAAAGGTAAAGCAACTAACACCATAGAACTTTCATTTTCGTCACCAACGAAAAATGGAACACTCGCTGAGGGTTTTCCACTTTGTAAAGATTGCTGCAAGGCATCTTTGATTAGTGTTTGGTTCCATATAATGTCTTTGAGTTGTTTTTCATAGAAACCGGCACTATTCCAAAGTGTTAAGGGAAAATAAGATTTATCCTCGAGATTTTCGTGTTTCTTGGCCATTTCTTGTGCACGCATTAACGCACTGCCTTCTAATTTAGTCCCAACTTCTTTGGTTAAAATGATTAACTCTTCAGTGGATTCAACTTTAGGCAACCACGCCACCATTTCGGTAGCAGGAAACGACTCTAAAATGGCTGAGGTAAATTGTTTGAATTCTTGCGCATTAATTAAAGTAGATGACTCATAGAAATGTTGAAGTGATTTTAATGGAAATTTAGCAAACAATATTCGCTCTTGAGTCACTTCTACATATTCTTGAGCGGGGTTATAAAAACTCACTAATTCTTCTTGCTCGCTTATCCTCTGATATATAATTACTGACACGGCAAATATCACCAAAGAAACAATGATGCTAATTAGTAAAGAAGGGAAATATCTATACATCTATACTCCACTGAGATATTGGCCAAGTTATAAATGTTAACCAAATCCAGTATGCTAATTTTTGATTGTGTAAAGTGAGCATTTAAGCCATACCTGCAACATTATCTTTCGCTCATTGCCAACGATGTAGCCTTGACGATCGGATTAAAAATATACTCAAGAATCGTTTTCTTGCCGGTAATAATGTCTACCTGGGCAGTCATACCCGGCAAGATGTCTAAGGATTTAGTTCCTATTGTATTTTTTGCATGCAATCTAACTATATAAAAAGTTTGATCTTTGTCATTTGTAATTGTATCTGCGCTAATATGATCGACTTCAGCAGTCATGCCTCCATACACCGAAAAATCATAAGCACTAAACTTCAATATGGCAGGTTGCCCTATGCGAATAAAAGCAATGTCTTTGGGAGCAATTTTCGCTTCTACTTGCAATTGGTCATCAAAAGGAATTATTTCGATAACTTGACTACCAGGTGTCACCACGCCACCAATAGTATTAAACAACAGACGTTGTATGGTTCCTTTTACGGGTGATTTAATAACAGCTTGTTCAACTACATCTTTTAAGCCGGTTTGCCCCTCTTCTAACGCAGCCATTTTCGACAAAACGTCAGTCAGTTCCTGATTCCACATATTTACTTTGTTAAGTTGCGACTCGCGTTTGGTATTTATTAATTCATTGATGGCTGCAGTACTTCTTTCTATTGCGACTTTGTTGACTTTCAAATTACCTTGTAACTCAATAATTTGTCGTTCAAGTCGTAAAATATCCATTTCTGAAACAGCACCAGATGCTAGCAACGGTTTAGTCACATTCAGTTCTTTTTGAGTAATAACCAATAATTTTCCGAAACGATTTAAATCAGCCTTAGCTTCTTCTATGTCTTGTTCCCGTTGCGCAATTCTATTGTCGAAACCACTTTGAATTTCATTCAATTCATCAATATTTGATTCGTATAGCTGCTTTTCATTGGCTACGACAGCGCTAACTTCTTTGACTAATGTATCGTCAAATTGCAGAGGAATACCTCTGGTGAGCGCAACTAACCTTTGCTCTCTCGCTGCCAAGGAAGCATATTGGATACTATTTTCTTGGAGATTCGATATAAATCGAGTCGGGTCGAGTCGAATAAGAGTTTGTCCAGGCTCAACCAGATCACCTTCTTTGACTAACAATTCTTGCACTATTCCACCATCGAACGATTGAATAACTTGTAATTGTTGAAACGGCACGACTTTCCCTTCCCCTCTGGCGACTTCATCGATAGAAGCAAAATATCCCCAAACGATTAAACCAACTATAGTTGCAAGAATTATGTAAAGCATACTTTTCGCTTTCACAGGCGCTTGTTGAATTCGCTCCCACTCAGCTTCTAAAACCCAGTCTTGTCCTTTAGTTGGAGCAAGCCAGTCCCTCACTATTCGTTGCAGAAATGATTGTGACGCTTGTTTTTTAGGCACCTTGTTTATCCTGCTCTTTTTGTACAGCATTAGTTGTAGATAATTGCCTTAATATTACATTTTTAGGACCGTCAGCAACGATTTTGCCTTTATCTAAAATGATGATTCGGTCGACTAAATCTAGAAGTGTCTGTCTATGAGTATTTAGAATAAGGGTTTTTCCAATTACTTCCCTTTGCAACAATTTTTTCAATTGCTGCTCAACGCCAGAATCCATAGATGATGTAGGTTCATCTAATATGTAGACAGAAGATTTTTTAATTAATGCTCTCGCTATTGCTACAGCTTGTCGTTGTCCGCCTGAGAGTAATTCCCCTCTTTCACCAACGTTCATGAAAATTCCGTCAGGATGAGAGTTAACAAAGTCTATTAACCCACAATCTTTAATAACTTCCCAGACACGTTCAGTATCAATACTGTTATCGAATGCGCATATATTGTCTTTCAAAGAGCCGGAAAATAGCACTATATCTTGCGGGATATAAGATAATAACTTCCTTAAATTTTGCGGCTCATATTGCTGCAAATCTATGTTATCTAGAGTAATTAAACCCGATTTAGGTTTATGTGCTTTTAATATCAATTTGTTTAAAGTGCTTTTACCACAACCATTTTTCCCTAAAATAGCCACCCTTTCCCCCGCTTTTAAGGTAAAGCTAATATTGCACAGTACTTGGCTATCTTTTTCTGGATAACTAAAAGAGACTGATTCGAACTTCAAATCTCCGTCTATATTTGTATGTTCACTCCATTGCTTTTCAGGGGGACTCTCGACCTTTTTAGCCATTAAGTCATTGAGTGTTTGTAGTGAGGTAGCTGCATGGTGATATTGAGCAAGTAAACCTGCCGCCATAGACAATGGCCCCATAGCTCGACTTGATAACAAGTACGCGGCAATTAATCCGCCTTGGGTAATTTGACCATCTATAATCAAATAAACACCAACAATCATGATTGACACACCGACTCCTTGCTGAAGCCAGAGTGCTAAGTTATTTACCGAAGCTCCAATTAGTCGCATTTTGGCATTCACCTTGGCGAGAAAAACACTTTGTCTTTCCCACTCGTGCTGAATATACCCAGAGAGACCAAAAAACTTAACCTGCTCAAATGAGCCTAAAGATTCGGTTAGTAAACTTGAACGAGAGGAAGAAATTTTAATTGCATCGGATGACAAACTTCGAAGCGTTTTTTGTGCATATAAACCATATAAAAGAATACATGCTCCGCCAAATAAAATAGGCAAAATAAGATACCAATCGATCAAACAAATAATGACCACAAAAATTAACGCAAAAGGCAAATCAACTAAGGCAACTAGGGTTATTGAGCTTAAAAAACCTCGAATAGCTTCAAATGATTGCAAGCTGTTTATAAATGCGCCTGTTGAGTTTGGTTTTTCTTCAAAACGGATACCCAGAACTTTATGTAACAGTATCGAAGACAAACTGACATCAACTCTACTGGCTGCCATCTCAACAAAATAATGCCTCAATACTCTTAATGTAAAATCAGAGAAAAGTGCTATAAGAACACCTATTGCCAGAACCCAAAGTGTTTCCAATGCGGCATTAGGTACAACTCGGTCGTACACGTTCATGATGAATAGTGGAACAGTGATAGATAGCAAGCTAATAAAAATTGATGCAGCTATAACATCTCGATAGAGAGACTTTGAACTATTTACAACGCTCCAAAACCAATTTTTTTGATCAGTTTTATCTGCAATTTCACTAACTTTGTTTATTTTCTTAGTGGGTCTAACAAAAATAACATAGCCACTATAATTCTCTTTCAACTCACTTAAATCTATCGTCTCAGAGCTATCATTTAATTCAGGAAAAACAACTTCGGCTTTATTATTGTTTATGTCTAAAGACAGAAGAATACAAGCTTGATGGTCTCTTAACACTAACACTGCAGGAAATAGCGCAGAGTTCATATGTTCAAATTTTCTTTTTACCGTTTTACTAGTAAATCCAGCTCGTTTGGCCGCACGATCGAACCCTGAAGGTGAAATAAAATCATCCTTCAAGGGCAAACCAGATAATATCGAAACACGGGATATTGCAACCCCATGAAAATGACAAATAGTATCTAAGCAATCCATTAATACGCCCCCGAGACTGTCAGAAGTGTTGGCGTATTCTTGCGTTTTATTAGGGCTGTCCATTGGCCTAGTTGAAATCATTTTTAATCGTTCATTGAAACTATAATAGCTTCTATTCTGCGATTTTTAGCATTTGCAGCTTGGCTTTCACTATCGATAATAGGCCGCTCTTCACCGTAGCCAATAGCCGTTACACGCTCTTCAGCTATTTGGTAATTATTAATTAAGACCTGAGCAACTGCGAAAGCGCGTTCTTCTGAAAGCGTTTTATTAAAGGTTGCATCTCCATCTAAAGATGCATGACCACTGATTATAACCCCCGTATTAGGTTGAGAGTTCAAAGCGTCAATTATTGGTTGCAGAGCTTCTTCGTAGTTTGAATCGATTTTTGAAGAACCACTTTTAAATTGGATGTTCACAGTTGCTTTATCAACGACAGGGACTTCAAACAAATCAACTTGGTCTTCTTGAAACGATATGGCGCAACCTCTCTCATCAACGATAGCTCCACCTTGGGTTGCTTTGCACTCGTCCCATAAGTCGGTAATACCATCTGCATCACTATCTCGAACGAGTATATTATTTTCAGAAATTAGATGACTCGACGTTACACCAGGACAAATATATCTTGGGTCAAAGTCAACAGGCCTTTCAGCCATTGTTTCCGGATCGGGTAAGTCTTTTTTAACTAATCCTAAGAAACGCGTAAGCTCACCTTTACCGGCTAATAAATTAAAATATGCTTGAGTTTGACTGTTTAACGCCAGAATATATGCTCGACTTGACTCATAATATTCGTTCTCCGAATCAAGTAAATCAAGTAAGGTCCTTTCACCAATGTTGAATTGATCAAAATAAGCTGTTTTTACTCGATCTGACGACACTCGGTGTTCATTTAAAGATGGCAATTGACGTTCTATATTAATGATGTTGTTACGAGCAATTTGAATAGTTTGACGGATATCTCTACAAGACTTATCACGAAGATCTTTGGCTAGATTTACTTGTTGTAATGCTGAAGACACTGCGGCTGAATCAGCCCCCCCGTTATACAAATTGTAACTAAACTGAAAGCCAACTCTAGCTTCGGTTATAGTGTTGTTCAACCCAGCTTGATCGCGGCTTTGTGACCCGTAACTAGCAACAACATCAACCTTTGGTTGATACCTACTTTTTGCTGAATCCACATCAAAAGTTTTAGAGTCAATGTTATACAAGGTAGCACTAAATGAAGGGTTTTGAGTGTAGGCTTCTTGTAAGATCACCCCGAGTGCTTTTAAACTATTAGCAACATTGGGAAGCTCGATATTTTGTAGATCTTTAGCAGGATCAATTCCTACAATTCTTAAATATCTGGCAGACACATCATGCAAATTTGAAAGCTCAGTAATTACATTAGCTTCAGACAATGAAAGTCGACCGCTAATTTGTTCCAGGTCGGCCCTTCTTGCTACTCCAGCCACAACACTTTCTTCAATCTGCTTAAATACATCTACATGCATGCGTAAATTTTGTTCTGCGATAAGCAATAGCTCCTGATATAGAAGGACATCAGTGTAGGCAATTGTCGCTTCTAAAGCAGTTTGCTCCACTTGGCTAAGCAACTCAAAATAACGAACCATTTGTGCTTGTTTGAATTTCTTTACTTCAGAAGATGTTCTAAAACCGTCAAATAACATTTGGGTTAAAGTGACTTCTCCGATATGAGACATATAGTCTCTATCTAAGCCGTAATTCCGATCTACGAAACTAGATGAGCCCGTAACATCCACCGATGGCCGGTAACCTGCTTTCGCTCCCTCTGTATCATATTCAGAAATTGATAAGGCATGCCACGATGCTTGAATCTCGGGGTTATTCTCAATGGCATATCCAACAGTCGATTTTAAATCATTAAATTCTGCAGCCTTTACCTCACTATTGAAGGCAATAAACACAATAGAAATTGGAAGTAGTAAAGTAAAACGCATAGTTATCCCCAAAAGCATCATTAGATTAATTCAGAAAAATAAATTTCTTCAATGGCTTATAAAACAATTACTTGCCTCAAAACCTTTTTACAAACTAAGCGTGAACAAAACAACTTGCAAGCGGTTCTTTTTTAAGCGCCTTCCGTTTAGAAAGTAAACACATTAAATTCTCCAACTAATCAATGGGTTAGATATATTCCCCAACTTTAGTCTAATGCAAACCTTAAGCATAGTCGTCTATCATTAAAATAGCGATGCAAAATGACAACTCAAGGGAGAGTAATATGGCAAGTCCAAAGGTTAGTATTCTAGAAGTAAATGGGGAAGTTTACTTACGCCTATCTAATGGTGATTTAAAAGAACTAAACCAAGGGGACTTAATTGCAGTTGGTGATGTTGTTGTAACCGGACCTAACGGATCCGTTGAGCTATCCGCTCAAAATCAATGCCATGTTATCTCTTCAAATCAAACGGTTTCAGTGACTGAAACCATATTTGTTGAAGCAAACTCAAACCTTAACCCGTTCGTTCAAGACAACATTTCTGACATCGACATTTCTGCAAATGCAAACAATTCGCAAGGAACCACAGACGCTGAACAAGCATTTTTAGATGCTTTGAAGAGTGATGGAGATTTACTCGACAATTTGGAAGCGACTGCAGCAGGTGCATCTGGAGGCGGAGGCGCAGACGGTGGTTCATCATTTGTGAGAGTTGAACGAGTTGAAGAGAATGTTGATCCTCAAGCCTTCAATTTTGATACTTCTCCTAACGAAAATCCTGATTTAGAACCGCAAACAGCTAGTACGTCTAACAACCTAAATACTGAAGCCGAATCGAATGATGCGATTGTACTTACTGTCGATGATTTAGGTTCAGTCAATAATGTCACGCCTACGGTCACTGGCTCGACGAACGCTCCAGCGGATTCAATAGTAAATATTACAATCACGGATAACGAAGACAATATCCAAAACGTTACCGCCATTGTTCAATCCGATGAAACTTTTAGCGCTGATATTCCTAATAATTTGGCTGAAGGGACTTTCGATATTACTGCAACTCTCACTGAAGTTGATGGCACAGAAACTTCATCAACAGGTTCAGGTAATATAGACACCATAGCCCCTAGTTTGCAAAATACTCCCCAGCAATCAAGTAATACTTCAACTCCGACCATTTCTGGACAAACTGATATTGATGCCGGCAGTACAGTGTCAATTATCGTGACGGATAGTACTGGTGATGAACAATTAATTGAAGCCATCGTAGAAGAAGATGGCTCCTACTCAGCTGATGTTCCCAATGCTTTACCCGAAGGGGAATACAGCATTGATGTGAGCGCCACAGACGAAGCGGGCAATACCACTTCCAGCACCTTTAACGGCAACGTCGATACAACCGCGCCTGTTACTTCCATCACTACCCCTGATTCAACCAACGATACAACCCCGACCATTTCTGGACAAACAGATCTCGATGCGGGCAGCACAGTATCAATTACCGTGACGGACAGTAATGGTGATGAGCAACAAATTGAAGCCATCGTAGAAGAAGATGGCTCTTACTCGGCTGCAGTTCCCAACGCCTTACCTGAAGGGGAATACAGCGTTGAAGTGAGCGTCACAGACGAAGCGGGCAATACCACATCCAGCACCTTTAACGGCAACGTCGATACCACTACGCCTGTTGTCTCCATCAGTACTCCTGATTCAGGTAACGATACAACCCCGACCATTTCTGGGCAAACGGATCTCGATGCCGGCAGTACAGTGTCAATTACCGTGACGGACAGTAGTGGTGAAGAGCAACAAGTTGAAGCCATCGTAGAAGAAGGTGGCTCTTACTCGGCTGCAGTTCCCAACGCTTTACCCGAAGGGGAATACAGCATTGATGTGAGCGTCACTGATGAAGCGGGCAATACCACTTCCAGCACCTTTAACGGCAACGTCGATACAACCGCGCCTGTTATCTCCATCACTACCCCTGATTCAACCAACGATACAACCCCGACCATTTCTGGGCAAACAGATCTCGATGCAGGCAGTACAGTGTCAATTATCGTGACTGACAATAATGGTGATGAGCAACAACTCGAAGCCATAGTAGAAGAAGATGGCTCCTACTCGGCTGATGTTCCCAGTGCTTTACCTGAAGGGGAATACAGCGTTGAAGTGAGCGTTACAGACGAAGCGGGTAATACCACTTCCAGCACCTTTAACGGCAACGTCGATACAACCGCGCCTGTTACTTCCATCACTACCCCTGATTCAACCAACGATACAACCCCGACCATTTCTGGGCAAACAGATCTCGATGCGGGCAGTACAGTGTCAATTATCGTGACGGACAATAATGGTGATGAGCAACAACTCGAAGCCATAGTAGAAGAAGGTGGCTCCTACTCGGCTGATGTTCCTAATGCATTACCCGAAGGGGAATACAGCGTTGAAGTGAGCGTCACTGATGAAGCCGGTAACACCACTTCCAGTTCCTTTAACGGCAACGTCGATACCACTACGCCTGTTGTCTCCATCAGTACTCCTGATTCGGGTAACGATACAACCCCGACCATTTCTGGACAAACTGATCTCGATGCTGGCAGTACAGTATCAATTACCGTTACGGACAATAATGGTGAAGAGCAACTAATTGAAGCCATCGTAGAAGAAGATGGCTCCTACTCGGCTGATGTTCCTAATGCATTACCCGAAGGGGAATACAGCGTTGAAGTGAGCGTCACAGACGAAGCGGGCAATACCACTTCCAGTTCCTTTAACGGCAACGTCGATACAACCGCACCTGTTATTTCCATCACTACCCCTAATTCAACCAACGATACAACCCCGACGATTTCTGGGCAAACAGATCTCGATGCAGGCGGTACAGTATCAATTACCGTAACTGACAATAATGGTGATGCGCAACTAATTGAAGCCATAATAGAAGAAGATGGCTCCTACTCGACTGATGTTCCCAATGCTTTACCTGAAGGGGAATACAGCATTGATGTTAGCGTCACTGACGAAGCAGGCAACACCACTTCCAGTTCCTTTAACGGCAACGTCGACACTACAGCACCTGTCATCGTCATCAGTACCCCTGATTTGGTCAATGATGCAACGCCGACGATTTCCGGACAAACGGATCTCGATGCGGGCAGTACAGTGTCAATTACCGTGACGGACAGTAATGGTGATGAGCAACAAATTGAAGCCATCGTAGAAGTAGATGGCTCCTACTCGGTTGATGTTCCTATTGCATTAGCCGAAGGGGAATACAGTGTTGAGGTGAGCGTCACTGACGAAGCGGGCAACACCACATCCAACTCATTTAGCGGTAACGTCGACACAATCGCGCCAGTCATCGCCATCAGTCCCCTTGATTCGGGCAACGATACTACCCCGACGATTTCTGGGCAAACAGATCTCGATGCGGGCAGCACAGTATCAATTATCGTGACTGACAGTAATGGTGATGCGCAACTAATTGAAGCCATCGTAGAAGAAGATGGCTCCTTCTCGGTTGATGTTCCTAATGCATTACCTGAAGGGGAATACAATGTTGAGGTGAGCGTCACTGACGAAGCCGGTAACACAACAACAATTAGTGAAAATGGCTCTGTGGATACCATTGCACCAACGATTAATATAGATGCGCCAGATTTAGGCAACGATTCAACCCCGACGATTTCAGGGCAAACAGATCTCGATGCGGGCAGTACAGTGTCAATTACCGTGACGGACAGTAATGGTGATGAGCAACAAATTGATGCCCTCGTAGAAGAAGATGGCTCATACTCAGTTGATGTTCCTAATGCATTACCCGAAGGGGAATACAGTGTTGATGTGAGCGTTACTGACGAAGCCGGTAACACAACAACTATTAGTGAGAATGGCGCGGTGGATACCATTGCACCTACGCTCAGTTTAGATGCCCCAGGTGTTAGCAACGATTCAACTCCTAACATATCCGGTCATACTGACTTAGTTGTAGGAAGCACCGTTTCGATTACTATTACCGATAGTAACGGT
>NZ_JBDWYG010000022.1:0-25279 GCF_039982535.1 Aliiglaciecola sp. | reverse complement strand
TAAATCCCCTACCTACAATTTTGGGGGGGGGTGCGGGTCGGTTTGTTTGATCAAATCTGCGCTGGGGGAGGTTTTTTCTTCAAACTCTGACTTCCAACGCTGCTGTGAAACGTGATGTTTTATCAACTCGATACATTCATTGACCACGGCCAGCACTTCATCATCTAACGCTTCATCTTCACTTGAGAAACGACCAATTCCGTGTTTGACAAAATCGTCGATTTTTTCTGGGGTCATGTCTTTGAGCAGGTTCACTATAGACTGGGTGACAATATCTGTCACCGCTGACTCCAAGGTGCGTTCAATGGTTGAGCCAAGCACAGGTACTAACTTTAAGCTTGAAATTTGTGGGTTGCCGGTCACTGCTTTACCAACACTATTACTCACATGCTGTCTGACAGACTCACCATGATCATTGTGCTCAATAGATTCACCAATATGACTCATCACCGAGGCTGTCCATCGGGTTATTACCGGTAGCCTAGAGGCTAAGACATTTTGAGTGATATCTTCCACCAAAGGTGAGCCTGCGGCGATATCCTTTTGTGCATCGGACAGGACTTTTACAACAATGCGATCAGACAGTTCTTCTACAAATACATCGTAGTAGAATGCGATAAAGCGAAACAAGGCCGTACGTCTAAGGTCAATAATTTCATATTTATGCAGGCGATGCAAAATGGAGAATATCCGTAAGAATCGGAATATTCGCGCGGCCCCGAGGGGGATACAACCAATCAAATCATAGAAGTGGATGAACGGGAAAAAATACCATCTTAGATAGGTCTTTTTAACTACTGCCACTATCCAGCGCAAACAAAATTCGGTCAGGAAAACCGCAACAAACGCCAAATCGATTAACAAAAAGTTTTTGTGAATAGGCGCATAACCTGTCACTAAAGATTCAGACACATAAGCCAATGATTGTTTGACAATTTCGGTGCTGTAAAGGGAGTCAAAGATAATCCAAATAAGATTAATGAACAACAATCCCAGCATTACCAAGTCGAGTAAAAGCCATGGTCCTTCATGACTTTTATTCAGGTTGTTTCGATTAAACCCCAGCATCGTTCATTCCTTTTCACTTTCTCTCGTTAATCACTTAAGTGCGAGTCACGTCCACATAGACTTTTATTTTTTGCCCAGGCTGTAAATATTTACGCAGTTTATCTTGGTTCCATCGTTTTAGATCGCCCAAGTTAACCTTAAATTTATTCGCAATACGAGCCAATGAATCTCCTTTTCTAACGGTGTAGGTTAACGTGCGCATTACCGCATCTTTACGCTGAGACTCCGATGCCTGTTTCACCCAGATTACTAAATCTTTGCCGGGCATTAAGGGATCATTTGGTGCCATACCATTCCATTTGGCTAAGCTGCGCATATCAACTTTGTATTTGCGGCTGAGATCCCAAAAGGTATCACCGCTTTTTACTTTATGCTTTAAGGAATAGGTACCGCGAGGTTTAGACTGAGTCGTTGCTAGCCGCTGCTCCTGGGAAAGGGAGTAGGTGTCTAGAGATTTTAGTGATACGGGCACTAAAATATATTCTCCTACTCGGATCATATTCCCCTGCATATCATTCACCCCTTTAATGACATTGACGGTGGTGTGATACTGTTTAGCCAGTTTCAATAAACTGTCGCCGCTTTTGATTTTGTGGCGAACCCAGTTGAGGCGCTCATTTTCTTCAATTTTATTTAACGCCAGCTCAAATTTATCAACACTTTCAATGGGTAAAAGCAGTCTGTGAGGGCCATCAGGGTCTGTTGCCCAGCGGTTGAAGCCGGCATTTAACGAATGTAGCTCTTTGAGGGTTAAGCCTGCAAGATCCGCTGCCAGGGCAAGATCGATTTGTGTCTCAACATCAACTACCTTAACAAAAGGTTTATTTGGGATGGCTGTCCATACAATGTTGTTATCATCAGCATCTTTTAAAATACTGCTCAGGGCTAATAGTTTAGGCACATAAGCACGGGTTTCTTTGGGCAAATCTAATGACCAAAAATCCGTTGGTTTACCGGCTTTTTTATTGCGTCTAATGGCACTTCTTACTCTACCTTCACCTGAATTGTATGCGGCTAATGCATGTAACCAGTCACCATCAAACATATCATGCAAATAAGTGAGGTAGGCAATTGCTCCTTCAGTGGATGCCACCACGTCTCGTCTGCCGTCATACCACCAGGTTTGTTTCATGCCAAAACGCTTGCCCGTGCCTGGGATAAATTGCCACATGCCTGCAGCGCGTCCATGGGAGTAAGCGAAAGGGTCAAATGCGCTTTCTACTATGGGCAAAAAAACCAGCTCTAGGGGCATTTGATTTTTTTCTATTTGTTCAACAATGTAGTGCATAAAAGGTTTGGCACGGGTAGCAACACGTTGCATATAGTGAGGGTGTTTCAGGTACCAGTTTTTTTGCGCTTTTAAGCGGTCATTGTCGGGAATAGGAAAGGTTAATTGCTGTTTAATTCTCAGCCAAAGGTTCTCGGGGCTTTTAGATGAATCGTTATTATCCGCAATTTCATCCGCGGGTAACTCTACATAATTATCTGGCTCAACGGTTATTTCGACTATTTCCGTGGGGTGAGTGACCGGAATGGTGCCGTGGGAGGCAGAGGTACAATCAAAAAGTTCATCGGCTAAAGCATGTTTTTGTTCGCAGCTTTTTGATATTTGCTCGGCGATGAGTTGTTCTTGATGGGTTTGTTTTTCCGTTTCCCCATGGGATTCCGCCATAAACGTTTGGCAACCCGCTAATACCATTAACAATGAAAACGAAGTCATTTTCATTGCGGTTTTAAAAATTCCGGTTTGAGCGTTATCATTGGCTCCACTAAAAATTGTCTTTCCATTGCCTGACTGCGGCGAAAACCTCGGTTTCGTTGGATAACTTCTTGCCAACAAATTGTTCTGCATTATTTTTTATTTCATCCTGTTGCGCGCGTAAAAACGGATTGATCGCTTTTTGTTGTTCGATATTCGTCGGCAGGGTAGGTAATCCCTGCTTTCTTTGTTGTTTTGCCCAATCTGCATAGGCGTGTAAAGCACTGTTGTCAGGCTCTACATTTAGCGCAAAATCCACATTAACTAAAGTATACTCGTGGGTACAATAGACCTTAGTTTGTGCTGGGAGTTTCATTAATTTCCCCAAAGATTCATGCATTTGTTGTGGTGTTCCTTCAAACAGCCTTCCACAACCCGCTGAAAATAAGGTATCTCCACAAAACAGCATATTTTGGCCGTAAAATGCAATATGGTCTAGGGTATGGCCTGGTACCTCAAACACCGCTAATTCAAGATCCAAGAAATCGAGCACCACTGAGTCGCCATCTTGCAATCTTGTTGTTAAGCCTTGAATACTACCATACTCTGGTCCTAGCACGGGGATCTGTGGTGCGTATTTAACGAGGGATAATATTCCTCCGGTATGGTCACTGTGATGATGGGTGATTAAAATGCCTTTTAGGGTTAAACCTTCTGCTTGAATATAATCTATTACAGGCTTGGCATCACCAGGGTCAACCACCCAACAATTTACACCGTTATGAATACACCAAATATAATTATCGGTGAAAGCGGGAATTGGAAAAACTGAAAGCTTTGACTGAGTTTGTGTTGTTTGAGACATAATTACCTTGCTTGTGTCGCTTCGCTAGTGTTGTACTATAAGAAGTTGTTGGTAGCTGCGCAATTGTTTGGACAATATGAAGCCTGCTTTAATTTCTAAAAAACCGATTTACCCCACATCTTGGCAAGCTTTGCCGGTGGGTGAAGACATGAAACAGCATGTGCAAACTAGCATAGAGACAAGCAGTCGGCGCTTTTTTGGCTATCATTTAGTTAAATTAGGCTGTTTGAGCAGTCAAATCGATTTACCGGAATGTGCTATCAAACACATTGTTAACGTGGTTGATGATAAGTGTCTTGAGCAACATCAAAACCTCAAAGGGGGCAAGGTGATTGCCAAAAGCCATGAGTTGCCCTTTAGCGAAAATAGTATTGATGCTTATTTGTTAGCCCATGAATTAGATTTTTCAAAAGACCCCCATCAAATTTTAAGGGAAGTGGATAGAACCTTAATTCCCAATGGTCATGTTGTAATTGTTGGTTTTAATCCTTTTAGTTTAGCCGGCATTTTTCGCTATCTACCTTTAAAGTCGAATAAGGTGTTAAGAGAAGCCCGTTTTTTTAGCAGTATGCGCATAAATGACTGGTTACAATTACTCGGGTTCGAAACCATCGAACAACATCAACTGGTGTTTTCTAGTTTGTTGTTTAAACGTAAATCCCGGATTTTTTCCGCTATAGAATCCTTTTGTCGGCAGTATTTACCTATTTTTTCCAGTATTTACGTCATAGTGGCTAAAAAGCGTGTGGTTCCTCTGTCTTTAATTAAGCCGAAATGGAAACCTTCTCCGAAGTTTTCAACGGTGGGGGCAAGTGTACGGACATCAATGCAGAAAAATAGTGCGGATAGCCGTTAGAGCTTTGCCCACGGGCATTAGGTTATCTCTTCGGCCATAAAAAAAGGCGTTCATTATGAACGCCTTAAGATGATTATTTAACCCTAGTAGAACCGCTTATTTCACCTTCATACCAGGTTGTGCACCTTCATGGGGTTCCATAATCCACAGGTCTTTGCCACCAGGACCGGCCGCTAAAACCATGCCTTCCGACAAACCGAAACGCATTTTGCGAGGAGCTAAGTTGGCCACCATTACCGTTAACTTACCTTCCAACTCTTCAGGTTGATAAGCCGACTTGATACCCGCAAAGACTTGTTTAGTGTCACCGCCTAAGTCTAATTGAAGACGCAGTAATTTATCTGCCCCTTCCACGTGCTCGGCTTTGGCTATCTTAGCGATGCGCAGGTCGACTTTAGCAAAGTCGTCAAAGCTAATGGTTTCGCCAATGGGATCTTTATCCAATGGGCTGGCATCTGCCGATGCTTTAGGAGCAGGCGCTGGGGCTTTCTTAGGCTCAAGATTTTCTTTTGAGTCTTCAATAATTGCATTCACCTTGTCCATATCAACACGCTGCATCAAGGCTTTAAATTTATTGATTTGGTGTTTACCCAAGTCACGCTGTGCACTGTCCCAATCAAGGTTGTCGTTAAGGAAAGCTTCCGCTTGTTCTGCCAATTTTGGCAACACAGGTTTCAGATAAACCACCAAGATACGGAACAAGTTGATACCCAATGAACAAACGTCATGGGTGTATTGTTCTTTACCTTCTTCTTTGATGGTAACCCAAGGTGCTTGGGCATCAATGAATTGGTTGGCTTTGTCTGCTAGTGCCATAATTTCACGGATAGCACGGTTGTACTGACGCTTTTCATACATGTTGGCAATGTCATCAGAGGCTTGTTTAAATTGGGCAAGCAATTCAGGCTCAATAACATTATCCGATAAGGTAGCGTCAAAACGTTTGGTAATAAACCCAGCACAACGACTGGCGATATTAACGACTTTGCCGACTAAGTCAGAATTTACTTTTTGAGCAAAATCTTCCAGATTCAAATCAATATCTGTGACGCCATCACTCAATTTAGATGCGTAATAGTAACGAAGATATTCTGGGTTTAGATGATCTAGATAAGTACGACCTTTAATGAAGGTACCGCTAGATTTAGACATTTTCGCCCCATTTACGGTGACAAAACCGTGCACATTAACCCCAGTAGGCTTACGGTAGCCAGCGCCTTCTAGCATGGCTGGCCAGAACAAGCAGTGGAAGTAAGTGATGTCTTTACCAATAAAGTGATACAACTCAGCATCAGAGTCAGGGTTCCAAAAACTATCGAAATCAATATCATGTTGGTTACAGTAGTTTTTGAAACTTGCCATGTAACCCACTGGGGCATCTACCCAAACATAGAAGAATTTGTTCGGTGCACCAGGAATTTCAAACCCAAAATAAGGTGCATCGCGGCTGATATCCCACTGCTGCAAACCTTCGTCAAACCACTCTTTTAGTTTATTCGCTATCTCTTCTTGCAATGCACCACTAACAAGCCAATCTTTAAGCATGTTTTCAAATTTAGGCAAGTCAAAGAAGTAATGCTCTGAATCTTTCAAAATAGGCGTAGCACCAGAAACCACAGAGCGAGGGTTGATCACTTCGGTTGGGCTATACGTTGCGCTACAAACGTCACAACTATCGCCATTTTGATTTTCCGCTTTGCAAGACGGGCAAGTACCTTTGATGAAACGGTCTGGCAAGAACATGTTCTTTTCCGGATCATACAACTGACTAATGGTACGTTTGCTAATATAACCGGATTTATCTAAGCGATTATAAATCTCTTCGCAAAGCTCTTTGTTTTCATCCGAATGGGTAACATAGTAGTTATCGTATTCAATATGAAAATCTAATAAGTCTTGATGATGTTCCGCACGGGTCTGCGCTACCATTTGCTCAGGGGTAATTCCTAACTCCTGGGCTTTTAGCATAACAGGTGTACCATGTGCATCATCGGCACAAACACTGTAGCATTGGTGGCCTCGCATTCGTTGATAACGTGTCCATATATCAGTTTGAATGTGTTCCAGTAAGTGGCCTAAATGGATAGAACCATTGGCATAAGGTAAGGCACTGGTGACGAGTATTTTACGTGGCTGATTTGGCATGTTTGATTACGAGTCTTGATTAGTTGAAAAAAGGACGCAAATGGTAACGAAAATGCAGCCTTAATGCATTAGCAAAACGACAGAAATTCAGATAAATTGCATCAAAAGGAGTCACCTTTGTCGAATATCATCTTTAATCAAGCTCAGATACAGCAAATTTGTCAGCTCATTGGCCAAATGTTGAGCTTGTCTGAAACGCAAACCTCGGATTGTCTGACCCAAACAGCGCAGAATCTGCAATTTTGTTTCCCCTTTGTCTGTGAACAAGATTTTCCAGTGATATTGGACGGTATCGATGAATTGGGGTTAGATGCCAGTAAGGTGATCTTAAGCTGTGAAATCGCCGCGAAAAAAACCAAAGTCAATCGCCTCAATAAGATCAAAAACATTATTGCCATAGCATCAGGTAAAGGCGGGGTGGGCAAGTCGACCACCGCGGTCAATTTAGCTTTTGCATTACAGGCACAAGGTGCGAAAGTCGGGATTTTGGATGCAGATATTTATGGTCCCTCGGTGCCCATTATGTTGGGCAATCCTAATGCAAAACCCCAAAGCGAAGACAATAAACACATGATCCCTTTAAGTTGTCAGGGGGTGGTGGCAAATTCCATTGGTTATTTAGTGCCGAATGAAGATGCCGCTGTGTGGCGTGGGCCCATGGCCAGTAAAGCGCTACAGCAAATTCTTAACGAAACTCTATGGCCTGAATTAGATTATTTGATTGTGGATATGCCACCAGGAACGGGGGATATTCAATTAACCATGGCGCAAATGGTACCTTTAACGGCTGCGGTAGTGGTGACAACACCTCAGGATATCGCCTTGGCCGATGCCACAAAGGGCATTGCCATGTTTAACAAAGTGAATATTCCGGTGTTGGGGGTGGTGGAAAACATGAGCTATTTCCAATGCCGTAAATGCGGTAATAAAGAGTTTGTGTTCGCCAGTGGTGGTGGGCAAACCTTAGCGAAAGAGCAAAGCTTAGAATTACTCGCCCAGCTACCCTTAGATATTCAAATTCGCGAGCATGCCGACCAAGGTACGCCGTTAATTATTGCCCAGCCAGATAGCGAACTGGCACAAGGATATTTGCATGCAGCGAAAAAAATGTCACAACAACTTGCCTACAGCAAAACCTTAAATACTGATGATTCCATTCCAATTGTTGAAAAACATTGAACAAGGACACATTGGCGATCATAATGTGCGCGAATTGAGCTTTAAACCAAACACCGCAGGTTGCGCGGTACACTTACAGAGAATATTTTATGCGCTTATGTGATAAAGATATCTTTCAATACATACAAGAAGGCAAAATTTCGATTTCTCCTGAACCTGATTATTCTGAAATCAGTGGTGTAACCGTGGATATCCGACTTGGCAATAAGTTTCGAGTTTTCGAAGATCATACCGCTCCTTTTATCGATCTTAGTGGCCCTAAAGCAGAAGTTCAAGAAGCTATGAATACGGTGATGAGCGACGAAATTGTTGTTCCCGATGACAAATCCTTTTTCCTTCACCCAGGGGAATTAGCCTTAGCCGTCACCCATGAATCTGTCACCTTACCAGCGAATATAGTTGGTTGGTTAGATGGACGTTCGTCATTGGCTCGTTTGGGCTTGATGGTACACGTTACCGCCCACCGCATCGATCCAGGCTGGTCGGGAAATATTGTTTTAGAGTTTTTTAATAGCGGTAAACTACCTCTGGCGTTAAAACCTAAGATGAAAATTGGTGCTATCAGTTTTGAAGTCTTGTCTGATTACGCTGAAAAACCCTATAGCAGTCGTGCTGATGCAAAATATCGTAATCAAGATGGGGCCATTGCCAGCCGAATCAGCGCTGACGATAAATCCTGAAAACCTATCTAGTTAGGTTTAACTCACTCAGTTGTGGATTGTCATTCTAAGCTGACTTGGGGTTAATCCCGTCCAACGTTTGACCGAACGGCGGAAATTCGGAATATCACTAAATTGCATCAAGTGCGCGGTTTCTTCGTTGCTCAGTTGCTGCATTTGTAGCAGATAAATGGCTTGCTGTTTTCCCACCTCATCATGAATTTGCTGAAAGTGATAGCCATGCTGTTTCAGTTTGCGTTTAAAAGTGGCCGGGCTCATGGAAAACTGCTCAGCAACGTTTTGTAAGCCATATTCAGCATGTTTGCCTAGTGTCCAGCGCACAGCTTCCACGAACCCTTTTTTAGGCATCAATGCTTGTTTACACTGGCGCAATGCATGATGTTTTAATCTGTCACTGGGGTTTAGCCCAAAAGTATCCAACCACTTTTTTTGCAAACGAATGCTCATGGTGGGTTGTGAAAAATTCAACCTATGGCCTAAATGAACTTCGTATTCTTGAATATATTTGGGTCTGGGGAATGGAAAGTTAAACTCAAATGGAATGCGTTGACCTAAAATCAATTTCACCGATGACACTAAGGCGGTGCAATACAACTCCGCAATAAACTTAAATTGCTCCTGAGAACCTATGGCGTCGGTGATTAATACATAATGGTGTTGCTGACTCGAGTAATGCTTTAAATCTAAAAAAGGACAAATCTGACTGCGATTGCTTGCCAGTATTCTAAATCCATCGGTTAAATTACGTGTGTGCATTAACGCGTTGGAAATTGCTCCATAGCTGCCAGGAAATAAGCGTTTACCCAATAAAAATGTGCAATCGTGGCCTGGTGTTAAAGACTCGGCATTTTTCATTAACTGCAGTAGTTGCTGGCAACTGAGGGTTTTATCAGAAACAAGATCTTCGTCAAATATGCCGGTTCCTCGCAATAATTTGTGTTTATTCACGCCTCGTGAACGACAGAAATCCAAAATACTGGCCGCCAGTTGGTAGGCTGGGATCACTTTATCATCAATGCTATAAAAATCGCTTTCAGCCATGGCTATTTCCATCATGCTTTAAACCATTGGGGCCATTGGCAGAACTGCTTAAGGTGTACTGATGAATAGGCTGTTTTGTCCGTTGTTTAAACTTTTCTAATCGGCGGCTCACACGGTGCAATAAGTTTTCAGTTGCATCCCCTGAGATGGCTGTCTCTACTGCAAAGCTCAGTTGGTGGTAAACAGATTCCGCTGACGGCGAGGGTTTAAAGGCGATGTTGGCAATGGCGGTTTTGATTTGTCCTGCGATTTTTTCTGCGGTGGCTAAATCGGTATTCGGAAACAACAAAATAAAGCGGTCTCCGGCATAGCGGCAGGCCAAGTCTGTGGCCCGCAAATTCATCAGAATTAAGTCTGACAGTTCACGAAGCAATCGATCTCCTTGATCGTGGCCAAACTGGCGGTTAAAACCATCAAAATCGTCGATATCTAACATGACTACAGAAAATTCTGGGGGCTGATTGTTGTTTAGCGCCGAGTCGATTTGGGTGCGCATGTATTCAGCACTATACAAGGCAGTAATGAAGTCAACTTGATGGTGCTCTCGTAACGCCGACTCTCGTTTTTGCAATTGTTTATTTAAAACCAATTGTTCTTTATGCCATTGATATAAGGCGTAGCTCATAATCAACATGCCTAAAGCAGCTGGGATTGATTCAATCATGCTCAGTACAGAAGCGGCATTATGATAAGACATGACTTCATCGACTAAATCCAAATTGGCAGAAAACAAAAAACAGCTTAATCCCAACACCAATGCTGAGGTCACTCTGCCGGGAGGGCGACTAACCAACAGGAAAAAAATCCAAAGCAACGACAACAGAGCTACGCTGCCTTCGCCAATAATATCTAGCCATGAAATCTCTGCTATGGTTTTGGCTTCACCTAAACCAATGCTCAAAGATAAAGAAAGCGCCAAAGATGCACAGGTGACGGAAAATAATCGTTGATGATGGGCTAACAAAGAAAGGTTCATGACAATACTCGTATGCTGCTGTTGATTTTAATGCTGACATAGTTTCAGCGCAGCTAGGGGGTCATATTGGCTCATGAAAATGACAATATAATGAAACTGCTAACAAATATGAGGAAAAGATTTTAAACAATCCTATAAACAATGGGGCATAGATGGGAGGTCAAATAAGCTCAAAGAGCTTGATTATGCTGTCTAAATGGTTGATTTAAGCGGGGGATCGCGACAAGTATTCGCTTGCCTGTCATAAAAATGTCATTGCTGCTAATTAGGTTGTCTCGCCAACAAACCCAAACCTTAGATTGCAACCAGAGACGTTATAATGAAAATGATTAAATCCACTTTAGCCATGGCGTGCTTCGCAGCACTTACCAGTCAATCTGTGCTAGCTGATGAAGGCGGAATTCAAGGGTTACTTACGGATAAAAGCCAAACTAAGTTAATTCAAGGTGCTGAAGTTAATATTAAAGAGCTTGGGCAAAGCACCATTTCCAGACGAGATGGAAGTTTTCGTTTTGCTAATTTGCCTGAAGGTAACTACACCTTAGTGGTGAAATACCTAGGTACGCCAACCATCGAAGTGCCGGTAGTGATTAGCGGTGGAAAAATCCTACAGCAAGATATTCCCATAGGAGCGCCAGTCAAAGAGTTGGAAAATGTGATCGTTTATGGTCAGCGAGCAGGGCAGGCCAGTGCGATTAATTTGCAACGGGTTGCCGATAGTATTAAATCCATTGTATCGGCAGATGCCATCGGCCAATTCCCCGATCAGAATGCCGCGGAAGCATTACAGCGGTTACCGGGTTTATCCATTGAGCGAGACCAAGGCGAAGGACGCTTTGTTGGTATCCGTGGTATTGATCCAAACCTTAATAATGTCACCATCAATGGTGTAAACGTGCCATCACCTGAGGGTGGCGTGCGTTCTGTGGCATTAGATGTGATCCCTTCGGAGTTGATCCAAGGCTTGGAGGTATCAAAATCCGTTACCTCAGACATGGATGCAGACGCCATTGGCGGTTCAATTGAAGTGAAAAGTTTAAGTGCATTTGACCGTCAAGGCACCAGTGCTAGTGTGAATGTGCAGGCTAGTCAAAATCAGTTACGAGATGAAATTAGTCCAAAAATATCTGGTAGTGTGACCAATGTATTTGATGACGTCTTTGGGGTAGCGGCAGCATTGTCATACGCCAAACGTGACTTCGGCTCTGACAATATTGAATCTAATGGTGATGATGAAATAGAACAACGTTATTACAGTATTTCACGAGAGCGCATAGGCGCAGCTGTGAACTTAGATTTTCGCCCCGATTTTAACAATCGTTATTATTTACGCACCCTATACAGTAGCTTTGCCGATGATGAATATCGCATGGCTAACACCTTTACCTTCGATGGTGAAGACTCGGAAGTTGAACGCGGAAGTAAAGATCGTGAAGAAACCCAGACTATCTTATCCATCTCCGCAGGTGGCGAACATCACATAGAGGATTGGTTGGTTGAATATCAGATGGGGTATTCAAAAGCCGATGAGGATGATCCAAAAGCCCTATATTACACCTTCGTGGGTGAAAATATGGCAATTGACTCTGATATGCAGGGGCAGATCCCTCAGATCACCCAAGATGCTGGGGCGATGGATTTAGGAAACTATGAATTAGATGAAGTGAGTTTGGAAAAGAGTCTTGCAGAAGATACTGAAACCATGCTCAAAGCGGATTTTACCCGCCTATTCGACTTGCAAGATGGCTCATTTGAGTTGAAGTTTGGGGCAAAATATCGCGCCCGTGAAAAAAACACTACTGCTAACATTTTCATTTATGACGGCGATTTTGATGACATCGATCCCTCAATGTTCGCAATTGATCAGCCTGATTGGGGCTTAGGTGACTTTGGTCCCGGCTTAGACCGCTCAGGTTTACGCCAATACTTTAACCAGAACGCTGAGAGTTTCGAACTGGCCGAACTTGATTCCGAAGTTGAATCTAACGGAGCGTCTTATGTGAGCAATGAAGATATTTTTGCAGCTTACATTATGGGCCGATACGAGTGGCAAAAATTGACTGTCGTAGCGGGTGTTCGTTATGAGGATACAGATTTTGATACCTCTGGTATGCGAGTGGAGCTAATTGAAAACGAGCAGACCGATGTAGAAGAGGTAGTGAATACACCTTGGCAGAGTGAGAGAAGTTATGATCACTTGTTGCCAAGTTTGAATCTGCGTTATGAGTTTACTGATAAACTGATTGCCCGTGCAGCCTTCACACAAACACTTTCACGTCCTAAATTCGAGGATGCAGCAGCGTTTCAAATTATTGAATCAAAAACCGAAGAAGATGATGGTGAGTTTATCACCGAGCGTGAAGCAGAAGTGGGTAATCCTGAGCTGAATCCATTTGAGTCGGATAACTTTGATTTAACCTTAGAATACTATCCTGGGGATATTGGCGTGCTTTCGGCAGGGTATTTTTATAAAAATATCGATAATTTTGTTATCACTGCCGATGTTGCAGACTTGCCAGAATGGGATGGTTTTGACGAGGTGATGCAACCTATCAATGGTGAATCGGCTAAGGTTAGCGGCCTGGAATTATCTTGGGTAAAAGCCTTCGATAATGGGCTGTTGTTATCTGCCAATGGAACCTTTTCAAGCTCAGATGCTACCACCTTGTTAGACGGTGAGCGTTTTGAAACATCATTGCCTAATCAATCAGACAAAATTGGTAACGTCACTGTAGGTTACGAAAGTAATTCAATGAGTTTACGCTTAACCATGACTTACAAGAGTGAAAATTTAGAGGAAATTGATGGCGATTTGATCCGCATGGAAGACGATCACCAGCAACTCGATTTTACCAGTAAGTATTTTATTAAACAGAACATGTATCTGTACTTCAACGCAATCAATATCACCGACGAAGGTTTTTATAATTACTTCGACCAGCGCAGTGTCAACGCTCAGTATGAAGAGTACGGTCGCACCTTTGAACTTGGATTTAGTTGGATGTTATAGCGCTACATAATAGCAACGGAACTTAGGGTATACGAGGTGAGTTTATCGTCCTCGTTTATCCTAAAGGCCATTGCTATTGGTTATTTTGTCTCTTTTTAGTTTTCCCACAATCTGGAATAACAATGTTAGTTAGATTTGTAATATTAACAGTCTTAGCGTTAAGTTCGATGAGTACCTTTAGTCAGCAGGTGCATGATCACGACTTTTATAACACGCACAAGGTTCAAGACTTAGAAACTCCGCCTAATAGCTTGAGCTTTTTGGTATTAGGTGACTGGGGCCGCAATGGCCACTATCAGCAAAAACCTGTGGCTCGAATGATGGATATTGTCATGCAGCAACTCGACGGTGAGTTTATTGCAACAACGGGTGACAACTTTTATTCAAATGGCATCGCCTCGGTGGACGACCCCTATTGGCAAACCTCGTTTGAACAAATATATGATGGTCCTAATTTATTTGAAGATTGGTATCCCACATTGGGAAATCACGATTACCGAGGTAATTGGCAAGCGCAAATCGATTATTCTAAACACAGTCGTCGCTGGGAGTTTCCAGCACCTTACTATGCAAAAACCTTTCAGGTGGGTGATAACAGCGAAATATTAATGTTGTTTATCGATACCAATCCACTTAACCCAGAATACAAAAATAGGCCTAAGTACGCCGAAACTCAAAAGCAAGATGCTGAAAAGCAAGTAAACTGGATTAAACAGCATTTAGCCAACTCTAAGGCTAAGTGGAAAATTGTAATTGGACATCATCCGTTGTACTCCAGTGGCAAACGTTATGGCAAAACCGCTGGAATACAGCAGGTATTAGAACCAATTTTCGAACAATACGAGGTAGATGCGTACTTTGCAGGCCACGAACATGATCTGCAACATAACCGTCCTGCAGGCAAACAAGTAGAGCATTTTGTGTCTGGTGCAGGTTCAGAATTGCGCGAGGTGCAGCAGCGAGAATTTACCCAATATGCGGTCAGCGAAGCCGGTTTTTTAACGGTCTCGGTTGCTGATGACACTATGTTAGTACAATTTGTTAGCGCCTCTGGGCAGCGTCTTTATCACTATAGTATGGGCAAAAAATGAATATGAAATCACTTTACTTATGGATTGCGGTATCTGCTGTTCTCAGTGCCTGTCAAACCGAAAATGCTGTGCAGTCGAGCAATGTTGCGGCACAACAACAACAAACAGAAATTAATCAAACCCGTCCACTATTAGCCCCTGAAAGTAGCCTAGTGGCAGGTAAATCAGCCCTGCCTATTATGCATAATGGCGAGCAATATTGGCTGCTCACCAGTGAGGCGCAAGGCATCCTATTGGTTGATGGCCAAGGACAAACTCTTAGCTCCTTTGCCGGTAACATGGAAATGCTCGATTGGCGGAACAACATCCAAATAGGCAATAAAACCCTTGGGCTGATCACAACTAACGACAATAATAATCAACAAATATTGGTATTAGGACTGGATTGGCAGAGCAAACAATTGTCGTTACTGTCGAGCCTTTCACATCCAGAAGGGCAGGTGGAAGCACTCTGCTGGTATCAAATGCCCCAAGGACATTTGTCAGTATTTATTGCCGATGCGCAAGGTAAGGTAGAACAACGTATTGTGGTTGATGGCAAAACTCAGAGCCTGGTTGATGTGCCTGTCCATGAATTTATCGGTACTCTGGAGACCAAAAATTGTGGGGTTGATGACGATGCGGGCATTCTATATTTAGTCGAAGAGAATATTGGCTTATGGCAATATCCTGCTGATCCTGAAGCTGAACTCGTCCGTGACTTGGTCGCTGCGGTCAAACCTTTTGGTCAGTTGGAAGGGGAAATTACCCATGTTGACGTGCTAGATAATGGCGATGTGTTGCTTAGCACTCCAGAGCAACAAGGTGTATGGCATATCCATGGACAAGATCACAATAATACACGCTTTATACCGTTAAGCGGCACAGACAAACCAGAAACGATTAATGGGCTGCTGCAATCTTCATCACTGCTTTTAGGTATTTTTGATGATGAACACAGCGTCTATTCACAAGTAAAAGTGCAGGTACCAGTCTCCAAGCCAAAAACGCCTGAGCCTGAATTTGCCAGTGTAGTGCCATTTGCACAAACCCAACCTATGGAAGTCTTTGGGGATGCTGCCGATGATCCGGCAATTTGGATAAATACATCAACTCCAGCGCAAAGCCGTATCTTAGGCACCAATAAAAAGCAGGGCATGATGCTCTACGATCTGCAAGGCAACTTACTACAAGAACTGAATGTTGGCCGAGTTAACAATGTGGATGTCCGTTACGGTTTTACACAAGGTGGCCGTACCTTTGATTTGGCCGCTGCCAGCAACCGTTCAACTAATAGTATCACCCTGTTCTCATTGCAGCAGGATAGCGGTGAAATGGCGTTTTTGTCAGATATCCCAACGGATTTAGCGGACGTTTATGGCCTTTGCATGTACCAACAAGACAATGAATATCATGTTTTTGTGAATGACACCGACGGGCGTTTTCAACAATATGTATTAATCCCTAATAATGATGGGGTTAAAGGTAAATTAATTCGTGAGTTCCAGGTGCCAAGCCAACCAGAAGGTTGCGTAGCCGATGATGAAAATCAGCAATTGTACTTTGGTGAGGAATCAACGGGGATTTGGCAAGTTAGTGCAGCGCCAAGCAAAGCAGCTCCAAGACTCATTGCTACCACCTCCAGCACTTTTGTTGCTGATGTAGAGGGCATGGGCATATATGTCATGGACGATAAGCGCTATTTAGTGGCTTCGAGTCAAGGAAACAACAGCTTTGGTGTCTTCGCGTTAGACGAAAATGCCCGTTATTTAGGTAGCTTTCACATTGATATGGATTTCGCAGCAGGACTAGATGGCGTTTCCGAAACCGATGGTTTGGAGCTCACGTCTATCAGTTTAGGTTCCAAGCTGCCAGATGGTTTATTGGTGGTTCAAGATGGACGAAACCGCCTACCCATTGCACCTCAGAACTTTAAGCTGGTGGATGGAAAGTTAATCAAACAGCTTTTAAGGCAATGGTTATAAATACGAAAAAAAGCCCCGTTAAATCGGGGCTGTTAGAATTTAGTCAAAGTAATTTTGATTAGTGTTTTTTTAGTTGGAGTCGACCTAACATAAGTAACCCTAAGGCAAAAATTGCAATTAAAGAGGGTTCTGGAATATCGTCAGGGTCGGGGTCAACAATATCTGCTTCACCGGCAACGCCAATGGTAAAACCGTGCCAAACTTCAGTTAGGTGTGTAAAACTAATTGAGGTATGGCTTCCTGCAGCAAGTATAACACCATGTAATTCGCCACTAGCGGTAAACCCGTCACCACTGCTATTCATAGTAGCGGTGCCGTTACCCCAGTAGCCAGAGCCTGTGCTTTCAAACTCAATTGGTGTGCTAAATAACGCATCCTGCCCATTCCAACTATTAATTGCGATATACACGTTTTCAATTGCAGAACTGAAAGAAATGGTAACTTCGCCTGCACTACCTAAAGCAATGAGTTCTGCAGCGGAAGGGGCATTATCAATACCACCATTGGTATATGCATCGCCGCTCCAATAATCCGTGCCTACCCCCGTGGTTTGGGTAAAATAATGATTACTACTACTTGTATAAGATACATCAATAATAGTGCCGCCAATATCTAATTGCCCAGTAGCCGAAGATGGAGAGTCTTCACTGAGCCAATCGGTCCAATACACCGGATAACTGTATGCGTTTAAGCTAAAAAGGAAAAAAAGCAAAGTTGTACTAAATACCCGAGTGATTGATTTCATTGATTGTCCTTTAATTTTATAAAATTACGCAGGTGTACAAAAAATAAGCATAAATACTGCCAAGTTACTAACTATTTGTTTTTAAATTATTTGTTAGTTTTAATGAGGTATTAGTTTTTATTAATGTTAAATAATCCGACACTTTTTCTATAATGCTTCCTTAAAATGCTAAATGAATAGAAAACTGGTTAATCTATCAACAATTAACGATAGCAATCGATATTTGCCGTTGCAAAGTGTCGAAAAATAAGTAAACTGCGCAGCTCGGTCGGTGTGTAGCGCAGCTTGGTAGCGCACTGTCATGGGGTGTCAGGGGTCGGAGGTTCAAATCCTCTCACACCGACCAATTAATTCCACGCCCTTGTCGTTAGTATCCACTAACATTTGAAAGTCAAACCTTTATGAAGGTGCCAAAAAGAGACCATTGGGATTGGTTAGTTTGAAGTACGCGCTATATTAGTGGGATCAAACCAATTTTATTTCGGTGTATACTTTTTAACAGCTTATTTTTATTATCTCTCGGAAAGATTCAATTCGCCCTTTTTTGATTCCAGTTTTCTGGATCTCTTACATTTTAACAATGCTACTTCCTTACCACTTCTTTTATTATGATAAATTTTATAAGTTGAAAGTGCTTCACCTAGATGAACTCTATGCGGCTTTGTTTCATACGTATTTTTACGAAGAATTAAATTTTTTACCTACTTTGTTGGATATTTCTGAACATAGGATAAAATATTTTTTGTCAATGAAGACAAATATAAAAAGGAAGTGAAAATGGATTTGGTTTCAGCAAATGAATTAATAAAAACTCTTGGGGTAACGGACGGAACGATTAGAAGATACGTAGAAAAAGGGGCTTTGCCACCGCCGATTAGAGTCGGGGTTAAACGATATTGGACAAAGTCTGACCTTACTGAATTCTTTGAATCACGGCGAGAAAAACTGCTAGGTTAATTGATTTAGGTTTAATGGGCGGTATTGGAGAGCTATCTAGATGCTTTATCGCCTACACACACTCTTTCCAGCATGGTGAACTGCACGCGTATGGTTACAATAACCTCTTACAACCTAATATTCTGTATTAATGAGTGAGTGCGACTACGGTACAGCAGCACCTCTTATTTTCAATAATAGCCTTTGTATTTGACGCGTCTCTTCATCCGACAATGAGCAAAATACGTTTTGACAGGCTTCAGAATACGTTTGTGGTATCTCATTTGTTGTTTCAATGCCAAGCTGTGTAAGCACTATCAATTTTTCTCTCTTACTTTCCTTACTTTTCAATTTGTTAATAAAGCCTTTGTTTTCCAACGAAATCATCAAACGAGTTATTTGATAGTCGCTCATACCACTTAACGAAGTTACAAACTTTTGTGGAACTCCTTTTTCACGTGCGGCAGCAATATTTGCCAGCACATGCAGTACTTCAAATTCTGGCTTAGTGATATTTAGTTTTTTAATGAACGGTTGTAGTTCATTTTCTAAGGCGTTAAGGATTGCTCGAAAATAGACTGGCATTAAATTGTGTATAAATTTATTTTTCATTTTGATAATGAGAGCGCCGCAGTTAGTTTAAAGTTACAAAGCTTGCAAATGCAAGTATTATCATTATGGTATATTTACCGATAGGTTGCGAAAAAATAAGAATTGGATTTACTTACTCGTAAGTTGGGGGTAACTATTCTCATTAACCTAAATAATGCAAATAGTGTTCTGCACAACTAATTCAGGACACTTTTCTTAAGGAACTTTGTTCATACTCTACTGGTGATAAATCACCGTTAGCAGTACGAAGCCGTTCTAAATTGTAATAGCGCATATTCGCCATCACATCACTTTTCATATTCTCACGAGTTGGCTGAGGGACTTTCAACAACCAATCATGTTTTAAGCTGCCGAAGAAGCGTTCGACAACAGCATTATCCCAACACGCACCAACATCCCCCATACTGGCTCTAACGCCGTAACTCCATAATAATCTCCGATATTGTTTACTGGTGTATTGTGACCTTCTGTCTGAGTGAAACATTAAGTCTTTCGGTGGCTGGCGTAAGTTATAAGCTTTTATCATCGCTTTACTTACTAAGTCCGTAGTCATTCGTTTATCAATATGCCAACCAACAATACGGCGGGAATATAAATCCATGACGATAGCTAGGTACATCCAGCCTTCGCCAGTTCTTAAATAAGTCACGTCACCCGCCCATACCTGATTAGGAGCAATAGGATTAAAGCTTTGATTCAATAAATTATCAGCAACAGCATCACTGTGTTTACGTCTGGTTGTTACCTTGTATGCCACTCGTTGCGTCACAACTAAGCCAAGCTTAGACATTAATTTCTGAACGCCATAATCACTGACTTTAAAGCCCTCTCCACAGCACCGTTTTCATAACTATCGGTAACCTAAGCTATTTCGGCTTCTCTCGAATATAACCTTGGCTTTTCGGTACAAATTAAGCTGCTCTGCTGTAATGAGCTTTGCTGGGCGTTTCAGCCAAGCATAATAAGCGCTTCGGCTGACATTCATCATGTTGCAGAGTGTGGCCACAGGAAATACTGAAGAGAGATGCTTAATGGTTTTAAACGTTACTTGGTTTCCTTTAGCAGGAGGGTGCTGGCCTTTTTTTATATCTCTTTTTCCATCCTTAGTTCTTTATTTTCCTTGCGCAGCTTTAGCAGCTCAGCATATCATCAGTATTTAGACTAGCTCCCATTTGCTCTGCTTCAAACTTGGCTTTCCAGTTATAAAGTAACTTATCCGTGATACCCAAAGACGCTGTTGCCTTTGGAACGCTATAACCTTGCTCAGTTACTAATGCCACAGCTTCTTGTTTAAACTCTGCTGCGTAACTTCTATTTGTTCGTTTAGTCATTTTGACACCTCAATAAATGGATTTTATCCTTTATTGAAGCGTCCGGCTAATTCAACCACAACAAAGTAGATATCTATACAGAGACGGACAACGGAGTAACGGACGGTGCCGTTGATAGTATTTTAACTGAATGTCCCATTACAATTTTTTTGACTAAATGGTTATTAGAGCGAACGCAACCCAGCAATCTAGTTCATGATCTTGTCCCTGTAATAGAATATCCAGTTCCATTTTTTTGTTCCTATTATATGGCATGGCGTCGTAATGCCACGGTGTGGTTATTTAATAATCGTAGTGAAGCTCATTTCCTTTCTTTACTCCCAAATATGTACATTGAATCACTATATTATCTTAAGAATACGAAGCCGGTTTCGGTTGAGCTTGAAACAGCAATAGAACAGAGGTTGAGGAATGAACATTTAGGGTGTTAAGTATTTAAGTCTCGGTAATTGGCCTTTAAAAAACAGCCTAACGTTGCTTCAATTCGCTTGATGCACTGGTTCAAGTTTTGAAATTTGAATGGCGGCTGTGTGCCATTTGCAGTCGTTGAGCATAAGTTCTCTGACTGTCAGCTTTGAGCCTAAAAGCGGTCGGTCGTAGAGTGTGGCTGAAGCGGAGTGCAACAACTTTTGATATTTCATCTCGCATCCATCGGACTTATTGCTCCAGATTTATGCTTACCTAAAACGTGAGTGTAAATTTGCGTGGTTTTTACATCATCATGCCCTAGTAATTCTTGCACGACTCTGATGTCATGCCCTGTTTCAAGTAATCGCGTCGCGAAACTATGGCGAAAGGTATGTGATGTAACCCGTTTTAAAATACCAGCTTCTTGCACTGCTTTCTTTAAGGCCTTTCGAAACCCTGTTTGGTGGAGGTGATGAAGGCATACATAGCCATCGTAAGGGTGAACACATCGTGTAGTTGACGGAAATATATATTGCCAAGATAAGTTAGTCGCAGCTTTCCCGTATTTCCGAATTAGGGCAGGTGGAAGTGATGACAGCCCATACCCTTCATCAATGTCCTTTTGATGAATACACTCCACTTTTTGAATTTGTTTCCTAATCTGGGGTTTAGCCAATTCTGGAAACATGGTTATACGGTCTTTTTGGCCTTTTGAACGAAAAATAAAAATAGTGTTTCGTTCAAAATCAAAATCCTTTACACGCAGCTTCAGTACTTCAGATATACGAAATCCCGCGCCATACATTAATGTCCCAATAGTGTGATGAACCCCTGTTAATTTATCGATAACGGCAAACGCATCATTATGACTTAATACTTCAGGTACACGGACAGGAGTCTTAGCAAATTTAAAGGACATATTAGTCAAGTCCATTTTAAGCACATGACGATACATAAAAATCACGGCACACAAGGCTTGATTTTGAGTGGTTGGCGAGACTTTTAACGCTATAGCAAGATGTGATAAAAACTGTTCAACCTCTAATTCACCCATATCTTTAGGATGACGCTTACCGTTGAAATAGATAAATCGCCTAATCCAATGAAGGTAAGCCTTTTCAGTTCTTATGCTATACCTTTTGGTCCGTAAAATAATTCGAATAGATTCTATAAAAGGTGACTTTGACATAATATTACCCTCTGCAAATAAGGCTGTATTTATATACAGGTATAATGCATATTTTTAATTATTGCCAAGATTGCTTCCTATTATGTAAATTCTTCAAGTCTCACTTTGCTTTTCATAAAATCGATAAGTTATTAATTTAACTATGGAAAATATTCTTCACATAGTTTTTAATAGGAAGCGTAAAAGTCGCGTTAAAGTCAGGTCTCCTTTTGCTTTTTGGATCTCTTATTATTTTGAGGGAATGAAGGCAGGAAATACTTAATTAAATCAAAAGGTAAGAGCCTTAATTGACAACAATTAAAAACAAAACGAGCAATTGCATATACGACATGCTCGATAATAAGCGTTATGTTTTTCAGGAGAGCATGTGTACTTAGGTGATTGGGATAAAGCAATAATAAGGAGCTTGCTGACATCTAGTTTACTATTGCCAACGATCTTTCTCATCCGCGATGATAACTTGCTAAGTTCCGAAATCCCCGGACTACTAGTAACTTTCTCGCTTTATATTGGAGTTTTCTTACTGGTATCTATCGTGGGTTAGTTAATTATCGGGTTCCCAATTCACTGGCTGGCTTGCAAGTACCAAAAAACAAACTATTTGTTTTACCTGATTTTACCAGTTACCTTTTTACTGGTAAGTGGCACTACTAACGGCCCTTGGATGCTTGGCGTTATTGCTTCGGTTCAGGCTTTAATATTTCGGTATGTTGTTTTTAAAAACAAAACATAACAAAAAAATCAAGTCACTCACTGCGTTCGCTGAGACGCATACATGCGGGGCGGCTTCGCCATTATGCCCTACATGCCTGCGCCCCTTATTTAAAAGTTATGTTTTAGGAGGGTAATTGAGTATTCTAAAAGGATTTTGCTACTTGAATATTCTCGCGTTGATTTTGCTTATTATCGACCAGGTCTCATTGGCAATAAAATTTGGAGGAAGGCTGAGCTACACCCATATCTTGCTCGCTGTTACAGGAATTATTGTTATTGGGTTAATACTTAGGTCAAAAGTCGTTTCGTTCAAACTGAGGAATTCTGTTGTAGTGTGGACAATGCTTTTTGTAAGCTATCAGGTTTACTTGCAATCGGTCTTTTTCTTTGGTTTTAACATCAAGTTCTTAGCGATTTCAGGCGTTCTTGCTTTGCTGTTTTTTTCTCCTCCAGTCATATTCTCCGTATTGAGGGCAAGGAATGAAACATAACAAGTCAATTATGATCACCCAACAAGTTGGGTTGGGACGCACAAAAAGCGTGCGCCCCTTACTAAAGCGTTGGTATGACTCCCTTTGTCAATAAAAACCGAGTGTCTTCCTGACATTTTTTCGGTCCATAATTAGTTTATTCGTGCACTTAAATAAATTGAGCTAACGCACCGGATGAGGCAGTAATGTCGTCGGTTGTCTTGCTGGTATCCGTAGGTTAATTATTCAGTGAATAAGCAGAGCTGACCTTACTCGTTCCGCCGTAACACCTTCTCATCAGTCTATGCTCGTGGATCAATAACGGTTAAGTTACTGCCATCATAACGCCCTCGTAGGTTGTGTCACATTCCGCGGCCTGATCCGAATGCGTTAACTCAAAGCTTTTAATCATGCGGGTACTCGACTTAATCTTAGTTTGTGGTCGACAGGAGTGAGTACCACTTCTTTGGCGATAGCCCAAATGTAGGCTGCCATTTCTCGGGCAATCGCAGTAATGATTAAATTGTAATGTTTGCCTTTTTTATTCATACGTTGATAGCGTTTACACAATCTCAGTTGTGCTTTCCACGCAATATCAACAATATCTTTGGGTAAGCCTTCTTGTCGCAGTTGAATATCCGTCGAGATATTGGCTGGGTATCGATAACTGTGAGCGCCTTCAATGAGTAACCGCCTTGCTCGACCATTACCGCATTTGGTAATGGCCCCTAAATGTCGTTTGCCGCCTGAAGAATGTTCACTGGGAACCAGACCGAGATAAGCCATGAGTTTTCTTGGGTGGTCAAAACGGTGCAAATCGCCTAGCTCAGCCACCACACCCACAGCGACTAACAACCGGACACCTCGCATTGCTTGCAGTGCTTTTACGACAGGGTAATATCGCCATTGAAATACATGGTGGGTTAACTCATTGTCGAGTCGTTCTAAGCGACGTATTCGTTCTTCAATGGTTTGCAGTTGTTCTTGCAAAACGATGTGCTGAGCTGGGTGGGACAGTATCAGCTCGGTTAACCAACGCAAATGCTTTTTCGACCAATTGGCTGTGCCTGCGTAGCGAATATTGTTGCGTAGTAGTAATGCCTTAAGTTGGTATTTAGCTTCTTTTAAGTCTTTCATCGCCGCTTCACGAGCGCGAGATAAATCACGAACAGCTTCATCTTCTGGCTCTGGGACATAGATAGGTGTGAGGTCTTCTGACTTGAGTAACTTGACAAGTTTGAGAGCATCACGTCTGTCCGTTTTAATCCGTTCCCCCGGCTTTTTAGGAATGAGAGAAGGGGCAACGACATAACAACAATGCCCTAAACTGGTAATCAATCTGTAAATCCAATAGCCACAAGGTCCTGCTTCATAGACAACATGTAATGTTGCACCTGGGTATTTAGATTCAAACTGGCGGATAAGCTTTTTGATACTGACTTTAGAAGATGGAATACGACCATAGCGAATAGGTACGGCCCCTCTTTGTTCTTCGCAATAAGCCACTTCGTTAAATTCTTTGTGAGTATCCAATGCTAAAAAAATTATGCTATGTTTGTTCATGCTAGCCTCCAAATGATTTAGTCTTTAGCAAACTAATTATGGCACTGGCTTTTAGCTAACCCACGAAAATGCGGAGGCTAGCATTATCAAAGGGAGTCATTGTGTCTATAAGCTACCGAGGTTTAGGTGAAATACATTAGTCTTTTTGTTTTAATTTCTCTAATTAGCTTTTCTGCCCAGTCTATTGAGGAAAAGCAATATCGAATTGAGACACTTGAAAAACAAGAGGTTGTGTTAAATGAAATCGTATTTCTATATCAACTGGGAAAAATCAGAAAAGTCGCTTTTAACGAAAGTAGTTTTGAGACAATAAAAAAAATAGACGAAATTATCTTACTAATCATCAGTGATAATTTAATTTATCAACCAGAATTAAATAAAGAGTATGCAGATCAAGTAATCGAATTTCTTCAAAGTGCCAAGTATCATAAGTTTACTTGGTCTGTTAGCTCTCATGAAAAATTAGTTAACGCATTGAAAGACGTTGAAAGGTAGCATATAACAATCGCATTAAATTGACGCCTAACAGTTGGCTGGCGCTCATTCTTCGCTAAGTTTAGCCAACTGCTATTCGCAATTTATGCGGGCGTTAGGTTTAGAAGTTACCCAAAAGAAGTAGACATCTCTTATAGTTAGATTAGAGGTGATTTATGGAACGTAAAAAGAAAGCTCAACCTTACACCGAGGCCTTTCGTAAAGAAGCGGTTAGACGTGCAGATCTCCCTGGAAATTCAAAT
>NZ_JBDWYG010000021.1:0-37423 GCF_039982535.1 Aliiglaciecola sp. | reverse complement strand
TGTAGAAATGGTAATGCCAGGCGACAACTTGAAATTCAAAGTTGAGCTAATTAACCCAATCGCGATGGACGAAGGTTTACGCTTCGCAATCCGTGAAGGTGGCCGTACTGTTGGTGCTGGTGTTGTAGCTAAAATCATCGCGTAATAGCGAGATAAGATACAAAAGCATTTAAAAAGCCGCTCTTAGAGCGGCTTTTTTGTTTTCGGCCACCTGAACGGAGTGACTAATTTGTCGGGAACAAATTAGAACAGCCGAAGGCTGGCCCCGAAGGGGTGGAATACAGGATGTATGGAATAACGTGGCCGTACTGTTGGTGCTGGTGTTGTAGCTAAAATCATCGCTTAATAGCGAGATAAGATACAAAAGCATTTAGAAAGCACTCTTCGGAGTGCTTTTTTTGTGCCTGAAATTTGTAGCCTGGCCTTTAGGCCATGGAAAGGATTGAACATATCGCGGGGCTAAAGCACCCGCCTACAGGCCATGGAAATGATTCGACATACCGCGGGGCTGTAGCATGGCCTTTAGGCCATGGAGACGGTTCGACATATCACGGGGTTAAAACACCCGCCTACAGGCCATGGAAATGATTGAACATATCACGGGGTTAAAACACCCGCCTACAAGCCATGAAAATGATTCGACATACCGCGGGGTTAAAACAGCCGCCTACAGGCCATGGAAATGATTCGACATACCGCGGGGTTAAAACGCCCGCCTACAGCTGAAGTTAAGATTTAACCACTAAGGATACTTGACCAATTGCGCTGTGAAGTTATAGCCTTGAGGTTTTGCTGCCAAAAAATCTAAGATGTTCAATTTTAATCGTCTTCTCGTCACACTTGATATGCTTTCCCAAGATATTTTGGAGGAATTAAGCTCGCCCGAAGTTCAGAAAAATCAGCATATTTCCTCAGAATATTTAAAGTTAATCACTCAGTATTGGAAAGTTTCTTTAGATTTGGCTCTAAGTGCTACTGATTTTACTGAAAGGGGATTCACCAATGCCATAGCTGAAAAAGGTATGTGTGGACACTTAGTCAATAAAAAAATGTTATTGATACAAAACCGCCTCTTAGAATACGTAGTAGAGTATTACAACACCAGTATTCGTATTGAAAAGCTGCGGGATGTAGATTTTTCTGAAAATGCCGACAAACGCTTTGATTTACTTACTACTCGCGCCGTCAAATACAGGTCTCAATATAAAGTCGTTGCTAAGGCACTCGATCGCATCGAATACCAACGATTAATTGAAGGGGTAGGCTTGCCTTTATTCGACTGGAGTTGGGAAACCGTAACTTCGCCATAAATAGTAATTCGCAGGTTAAATTCACTACTTTTTTGCTAAAACTCATAACTAGTTTTGTATAAATGAACTTTGATTTTTGTAACTAATTGAAATTATTGTATTTTTATTATTGGTTCGTTTATTGCTGAACATCAATAAATTTATCTGTTCGCAGCACTAATAAAACCAAAAAATTTGGAGCCAATCTATGTACAACGATGATGATTTACATCAAGCAGTGGAGGCTGGAATATTTACTGAAAATTCAGTTTCCCAGTTTAAACGCCATATCGCCACGCTAAAAAACACATCACTTGCAGATGAGGAAAACTTTCGGTTAATTAGCGGCTTTAACGATATTTTCGTTGTTATTGCTAGCGGATTACTTTTGGCGTCAATAGGGTTTCTTGGCTACCATCTTTCGCCTTTGTTAGGATCTGTTGGCGTAGCCGTTGCGTCTTGGTTGCTAGCTGAGTTTTTTGTTTTAAAACGCAGAATGGCGTTGCCAGCCATTATGTTGTTGTTGACATTTTTAGGTGGCGTATTTGCGTCGCCGCTAGTGAATCAGCAACAACCAAACGAAATATCCTTTTTGATAGCGGGTATTCTTAGTGCTTTAGCTGCAGTCTTACACTGGCGACGATTTCGAGTTCCTATTACTGTTGCAGCGGGTGCCGCAGCGATTAGCAGCAGTATCATCGCACTCGTTATAGCATTAATTCCCAGTGCGGTCACTTGGGTAAATACGTTGTTACTTTGTTCTGGAATCGCTATTTTTGGATTGGCAATGTATTGGGATGCCTCGGATCGTAAACGTCAAACCCGTGCTTCTGATGTGGCATTTTGGCTGCATCTAGCCGCTGCCCCTCTTATTGTGCACCCTATATTTACATCCTTGGGTATCTTACAAGGAGTGGGAGGTCTGTCGATATCTCTAGTGGTACTTGGGCTTTATGTGTTGTTAGCGACTATTTCAATTGCTGTGGATAGACGGGCAATAATGGTGTCTGCATTGGTTTATGTGATTTATGCCTTTTCTACATTATTAGAAACCTACGGTATGGTTAGTTATAGCTTTGCTATTACCGGTTTATGTATTGGTGCGACGTTATTGTTATTGTCCGCATTTTGGCAAGTGAGCCGCAGTCAAATATTGAAATTATTACCAGCACCGGTTCAAAGTTTATTGCCAGCAGCACACAGTTAGTTTTTAGGGTAACCCACAGCAGTTATTGACTACTGTGGGTTTTCATTGGCAGTCTTTTGGGAGTGTTTTAAAGAATCATTTAAGGTTTGCATTTCAGCAGGGGTCAAATTACGCCATTGACCGGGATATAGTCGTGATAAATCAATGTGCATGATACGTGTACGTTTCAACTTGCTCACCTCATACCCTAAAAACTCACACATACGGCGAATTTGTCGATTTAAGCCTTGAGTTAAAATGATTTTGAATTTGTATTTTCCTAACGGACTAACCTTACAAGGTTTGGTGACTGTACCTAAAATTGGCACTCCAGAGGCCATGCGCGTTAAAAATCGTTCACTGATAGGCTGAGTGACCGTAACTTCATATTCTTTGTCGTGGGCGTTTTCAGCGCGTAATATCTTATTTACAATATCGCCGTCACTGGTGAGTAGAATCAATCCCTCAGACGGCTTATCTAAACGACCTATGGGAAAAATTCTTTGTTTGTGACCAATTGCGTCAATAATATTGCCTTTCACATGCTTTTCAGTGGTGCAGGTGATGCCAACCGGTTTGTTGTATGCAATATATATTCGATCGGATTTGTTACTCGGGGTCGCACCTATTAATTTACGGTCAACCCTGACTTCATCGCCATCAAACACTTTAGTGCCTAACTCTGGGATTTTATTGTTGATAGTGACCCTATTTTGTTCGATGAGTTTATCTGCCTCACGGCGTGAACATAGGCCAGTTTCACTGATGTATTTATTGAGGCGTTTGCCTTGGGCTATTGTCATAACAGATTAAATTGATTAGTACCAAACTAGTTTAGTGGGCTAGTGTAAGGGTTTTGCGCTAAAACTGATATAGCAAGAAGGCTGTTTCGAACAAAGGCAACGACTGTGTTTACCACTCAAGCCGTTGCCATAAATTTGTTATCCTTATTTACCAATATTCTGGTCAATAAACCTTTCTAGTTCGCTATACAACTGTTTACGACCCGCTTCTTGAAATAAGCCGTGCCCGCCTTTTTCGAAATTAATATAGGACACATTTTTGCCAACGGCCTCGAAGCTGGCTAACATGGCGTGGGCATTCTTGACCGAAACAATAGAGTCTTTTTCACCGTGAATTAACAGTACGTTCGACTTGATTTTGTCTGCGTAATTCACCGGCGAATACTCTGCCAACTCTCTAGCATTAGTCCCTATGACTTTTTCAAAATATCCCCTGCCGCCGTGGCTTTTCATGTAGATACTGTCAGTGTAGGCATAGTTTAAATCATATATCCCCACATAGCCTATGGTGCAATTAAAAAGGTCTGGTTCGCGAACACTTGCCATTAAAGCTGCATAACCACCGTAACTCGCGCCATAAACACACATTTTATCGCCATCCACATACCCCTGCTTCACTATATATTTAGTCGCGTCAGTGATGTCTTTGATCATCTTGCCACCCCATTGGCGATAACCCGCTCTTTCAAACCGTTTACCGTAACCCCCAGAGCCGCGAAAATTAACCTGTAGCACGGCATATCCGCGGTTGGCTAAGAACTGCACTTCGCTATAAAATCCCCATGTTTCACTGATACCGTGAGGTCCACCATGGATAAGAACGACCATAGGTGGCTTTTGATTGTCTTCTAAGCCTTTAGGCATGGTTAAGTAACCATGTATTTGCATGTTGTCATCAGTGGTAAATTGAAAGGGTTGCTGAGATGCCATAGTTCGAGGATCAAACCAAGAGCGATTTGACCAAATAAACTCAGCGCCCATTTTTTCGGTGTCAAAAATATAATATTCCCCAGGATTTACATCACTAGATATATACAATAACAATTTCTTTCCATCTTTGGTTGCGCTGGTAATGTTAACTTTTTGTCCTGCAAAGGCCTCAACTAACATTCCATGTAGTTTCGCGGTGTTGTTTTGAGCGACATAATGATATTTAGGTTTACCCGAATATGACACACCCACCACAGGCATATTGGTTAATGGATCTTTATTGCTATACATAATATCGGCAACTAAATCGTCAAAAACAGGGCTCAACTGTCCGCTTACTAAGTCTAAAACGTAATAAGTGTTAAAGTCTGCGCTTCCATAACTCCCAGTTAGAATAATCTTGTTACCATCGTTACTGATGTCCTTTGGGATCAAATCTTTATTGACGCCAAATGCATCCGTAATCTCTTGCCATTCGGTATCGCCACTTTTTCTATATGCACCATGGGGATCTAATTTTTCATCAGTCCACTTGATAAAATTAATTTCCCCCTTTTTGTTGGCTATCGCTTGTGCTCCAGGGTGGGGAAGTACTTCCACTTTGCTTTTACGACCATTAAAAATATTCAACTTAGAAATAACTGAATGTTTATTGCGTAAGTCGTACCACATATTGTGTTCTAAGGTCCATGGGTGCTCCAATATTAAGATGTTCTTTTCGTCGTTTTCCAATAAGCTGATAACTTCAGGTGTGGCGTAACTTGCTTCTTTCTTTCTCGTTCTTGTTCCGCGATCGCCGTTTTCTCTTGCTCTCCATCCATAGAGCATCTCTTGTTTACTACCATCTACATTAATCGCAAATAACTCACCCGTTGGCATTGGTGCATCGTATCGCAATCGTTTTTCTGCAAACTGATACATCACTCGTTCATCGCTAACCCATTGGGCTGAATGAATGACATCACCTTCTTTTGGCCTAACACCGCCAATAATTTTCATATTTTTAGCATCTAAAAATATCAAGCTTACTTCACCTTCATGATGAACCCGAGCCAGTAAATGCTTACCATCGGGAGAGATGGTCATATCTAAATAGTCACTGTGTTTAGAGAATTGTTCTATGGGGAGTTCGTTGGCTAATACAGATGAACAGATTAGCAGCAACGCAAAAAATAGGCTGGTTTTCATATAAGCTTCCTTGGCTTCTTCCGTGATTATCGATCACAACATGAGTATCGATGGTCATTTCTCCATATATTTTATCCTGAAGGATAACCTCGGAGATGACTTAAACATTAACTAAAATTTCAAACGTTGACAATTTTTTTACCTAAAACTGTACTTGTTTGTAGAATTTTTAATGGTGTCAACTAACCTTTCTATAAATTCAAATTAGAACTTATCTAACAGAATTCAGATAATAAAAAACCCGATTAAAAAATCGGGTTTTTTGATTCGTTAACTAAAAGTAAGAATTACTTCTTAGCGTTACGCTCTTTTGTTTCAGCGATAACTTTTTCAGCAACAGTATTTGGACAAGGCATATAGTGGCTAAATTCCATTGAGAATTGACCACGGCCAGATGTCATTGTACGAAGTGAACCGATATAACCGAACATTTCAGAAAGTGGTACGTCAGCTTTAACGCGAACACCTGTTACACCAGCTTCTTGGTCTTTGATCATACCGCGACGACGGTTAAGGTCACCGATTACGTCACCAACATGGTCGTCAGGCGTAAATACGTCAACTTTCATGATGGGTTCAATTAGTTGAGGTCCTGCTTTAGGAATTGACTGACGGAATGCACCTTTAGCTGCGATTTCAAACGCAATCGCAGATGAATCCACGGCGTGGAATCCACCGTCGTACAATTCAACTTCAACGTCAAGAACAGGGAAACCAGCAAGAACACCTGTTTCCATCATGCTTTTAAAACCCTTCTCGATAGCCGGGAAGAATTCTTTAGGAACGTTACCGCCCACTACAACTGAATTAAATTTGAATCCAGAACCTGGCTCTCCAGGACGGATGCGGTAGTCGATTTTACCAAACTGACCAGAACCACCAGATTGTTTCTTATGAGTATAAGAATCTTCAATAGGTTGAGTAATAGTTTCACGGTAAGCAACTTGAGGTTGACCAACTTCAAGATCAACACCATAGGTACGTTTTAAGATATCGACTTTGATATCTAAGTGAAGTTCACCCATACCTTTAAGAATGGTTTCACCAGAATCTTCGTCCGTTTCAACGCGGAAAGAAGGATCTTCTGCAACCATTTTACCGATAGCGATACCCATTTTCTCAGAACCGCCTTTATCTTTTGGAGATACAGAGATAGAAATTACAGGATCTGGGAAAACCATAGCTTCAAGTGTACAAGGATGCTTAGGATCACAAAGTGTGTGTCCTGTTTGTACGTTTTTCATACCTACGATAGCGATGATATCACCCGCTTGGGCACTACTTAATTCGTTACGATCGTCCGCTTGCATTTCACACATACGGCCAACACGTTCAGTTTTACCCGTAAATGAGTTAAGAATAGTGTCGCCTTTGTTCAAAGTACCTGAGTAAATACGAACGAAGGTCAAAGCACCAAATCTGTCATCCATAATTTTAAATGCTAGAGCACGTAATGGTTCATCAACAGAAACAGTAGCTACTTCACCAGTCTCAACACCTTCTTCATCAGTCAAAGGTTGAGGGTCAACTTCAGTTGGACTAGGCAAGTAATCAACAACAGCATCAAGTACTAATTGCATACCTTTGTTTTTGAACGCTGAACCACAGTATGTTGGGAAGAATGACATATCACGCGTTCCTTTACGGATACAACGCTTAAGGTCTTCAATAGAAGGTTCTTCACCATCCATGTAAGCCATCATTAGGTCATCGTCTTGCTCAACAGCAGTTTCAACTAACATTTCATGGTATTCGTTTACTTTATCAACCATGTCAGCAGGAACATCTTCAATTTTGTAATTTTCAGGAAGACCAGTGTCATCCCAGATGTATGCTTGTTTAGTTAGAACATCAACAACACCAACAAAATCATCTTCGATTCCGATAGGTAGAGTCATAACCAATGGGTTAGCAGCAAGTACTTTTTTCACTTGGCCAACAACACGGTAAAAATCAGCACCCATACGGTCTAATTTGTTAACGAAGATAATACGAGCAACTTCTGACTCGTTAGCATAACGCCAGTTAGTTTCTGATTGTGGCTCTACACCACCAGATCCACAGAATACACCGATTCCGCCATCTAGTACTTTAAGTGAACGATATACTTCTACTGTAAAGTCAACGTGTCCCGGAGTATCGATTACGTTAAAGCGGTGATCTTTCCAAAAACAACTTACAGCAGCTGATTGGATAGTAATCCCGCGCTCTGCTTCTTGTTCCATGAAATCTGTTGTTGATTCACCGTCATGTACTTCACCGGTTTTATGAATTTTACCGGTAAGTTTTAGTATACGTTCGGTGGTGGTAGTTTTCCCCGCGTCAACGTGGGCAAAAATACCTATATTTCTGTAATGAGATAAGTCTGACATTGGTCCACTCTGTGTCTAATAAAAAATTGCGCGGCATTATACAAAACTTTTCGCCAGGTTACATTGTTTCATTTGCTTTAAAAATCAGCAGCTTATAAATAAAGCCTGGTTTTAGTGAAAATAATCTTTAATTTCAGGTAGTTATTTTACAAAAATATAGCGGTTTTAATCTTCTAAATATTTAAGATTTTAGTGTTTTTGCAGATTTAGGGGCAAGATTTGACGTAAAAATCCTAATTTAGCAATTTATCATGGAGCAAAAAGCTAATTAGCCCATGGGCATAACTCGATTTCGACCGAGACGTTTTGCCTCATACATTAGTTTATCCGCTCTTTCGATAAAGTGCGCGGAATCTTCATTTGACTCTAGTTGTGCTACGCCAATGGAAACGGTGATATCACCTAAAGATTCTCCTGTTCGACGGTCTTTTACGTTAATTTTTTCGATTTGACGTCGCATCACGTCGGCCATTTGTCGAGCTCGAGATTGTTCTACCCCAGGCATTATGACGGCAAACTCTTCTCCACCGTAACGAAAGGCTTGGGCTTGCTCTCTGCAACAACTTTGAATTTTTTTGGCTACTGCTTTTAATACTAAGTCACCCATTTGGTGACCATAGTTGTCGTTTATCTTCTTGAAGTGGTCGATATCAATTAGCGCTAAACAACATTTGTCTAGATCTAGCTTAGTATTAATTTCGGAGTCAAAGTAGCGACGATTGCACAATCCTGTTAAGGCATCATAAAGGGCTTCTTGTTGACTCGCTTGTAGTTGAGACTTGAGACGTGCAATTTCTTTTTCAGCACTGGCAAGGGCCCCATTAAAGCTGATGGTGCTTTGCCTGATCACTTGAGACTCTTTGACCATATTGCGTACCAGTCCTAACACTTCTTCTACTGACCAACCTTCTTTTTCAACTTTACTCAAATCGTCAATACAGCTGTCCATAAGATTTTTGTAATCTTGGGTTTCAGACTTTGTGTCTTTAAGAGATTGTGACAACTCCAGCATCATGCCTTCAAGTGACTGTCGTAATTCCCACACATTTACTTTTTCGTCTGAAACAAAATTGCGATACAGATCTTTAGCTTTCAATTCTGAAATTGGAGAATCACTTTCCACAGCAGCATCTAACTGTTCATTTAATTCTGGTGAGTCATTACTCACATAGGTATACCAGAGAGCGTAATTTGTGGGGACCGCGGGAATTTTATGTTTAACCAGCAAGGGAACGGTTTGTTTGAGAATAACAAATGATTGTTCAATATCTTTAGCTGACATACCTATCTCTCTTGCTGAGTTAAACTATTGCTAATTCTTAAGGGGTTATTCAACCGCCTCCACGTAAAAAAGACCTACTTCTGCTTTTATCACTTTTACCATGCTGCCTGCGGAAATTGGCTGAGCACTTTTTAACTGCCACTGAATACCTGAATAGTGATAATAGGGGTTTTCGGTGATAGAGACATTTTCTTGCAACATAAAACGATGACCGATTAAATCACTTTGGGCTGGCTTTTTATCCACTTTTTGTTGAATGTTCTTGAGCGGCTTCCATAGCAAAGCGGCGCTAACAGCGGTAAGAATACCGACTGTTAGGGTCGCACTCATTAGTGTATCTGGAATCATGCCAATATACATAAGAGCGCCTGCTAAAACAGATGCTACACCGACAAAAAATAATATGAAAGTTGCAAACCCCAAAATAGCAATTTCAATGGCTAACATAACTAAACCAAGCACAATTAAACTTTCAGCTAAATTGTTAGTTATTAACTCCATATTTAGTTGCCTTTGTTCATTGAGTTAATCACCGTCATGGCTTGGGCTACGACAGAGGCTGGTTCTGTTGAACCATCGGGCAGTAGAACGATAGATGACTCTTTGGCAATGGCTTGTTTTGCTTCTATGGCTTTTGTTGCCAAATCTAATTGAATGGCTTTTTGTCCTTCAACCGTATTGGCTTCAACACCGACTTTACGGAGTGCTTCAGCTTGAGCTTCGGCAACCGCAACTATGGCTTTCGCTTCACCTTCGGCTTGCAATACTTGCTCTTCTTTGTCGGCTTCAGCAGCTAATACTACTGATGCTTTATTACCCTCGGCTCGGTTAATAGCCGCTTGTCTGTCACCTTCGGACTCCAGAATTTGCGCACGTTTAACACGTTCGGCTTTCATCTGTGCTTCCATAGCTTCCATGACTGATTGAGGGGGCACAATATCTTTTATTTCGTAACGAAGTACTTGAATGCCCCAAGGGCCTGCTGCATCGTTTATGGCTGCAACAATATTGGTGTTAAGCATGTCACGTTCTTCAAACGTCTTGTCTAATTCCATTTTTCCCAGTTCAGAACGCATGGTGGTTTGGGCTAACTGAGTAACGGCAAATACGTAATTATCTACGCCATAGGTTGCTTTATAAGGATCCATTACACGAAAATATAACACGCCATCTACTGATAAAGAGATATTGTCTTTGGTGATAGCACTTTGCTCGGGAACATCCACTGCTTGTTCTTTTAAAGAGCGGTCGGCGGCCACGTTGTCAATAAAGGGGATAATGAAATTTAATCCAGCTTCTTTTGTGGATTGAAATTTTCCGAAACGTTCTACTAAGAAAGCGCGGTTTTGAGGTACAAATTTAATTGATGACTTAATGAGAACAATAACAAAAATCAGTAATGCTGTTTGTACGGTAAAAATATAGTCGAATAATAAATCCATGTGCTAATACTCCTAATTTACTTCATTTAGCTAGATTGAGCTGAAACATCAATGTGTTTTATCCCACTATTTGCAGAACTAAGCAAATAAACAGATTGCAGAACTAAGCAAATAAACAGAATCAGCTTCTAGGGTAAGTTTAATATAAATCATTCAGGTTATGTATTTTCGAGTGTAATTAACTACACAAGTTCATAACAGGCTTAATCTAAAAGGGCGCTTAACGCGCCCTTGTATCTTCAACCTATTAACTCAGTGCTGGTGCACCCAGTTATGTTGTTTGGCTTTTTCGTGGACTCTTATCTGAGTTTCTTTAGGCATAAAGCTTTGATTATCTTGTTCAAAGAAGAATGCTTGTCGCTTTTGTTTGCTGTTGACTTCGTTCATGCTCGCAGCTTCATAGATGCGCCCATTAATTACCGTGTAATCAACATACTCACTGCGCCTAATGTCGGTCAATACATCACCATCAATGACGACTAAGTCGGCCACTTTTCCAGCTTCAATGCTGCCTATTTGCTTATCCATGCCTAAATGTTTAGCACCATCTATGGTTCCACCTCTAAGGGCTTCCCAAGGCGTGAATCCACCTTGTTGCATGGACCAAAGTTCCCAATGTGCAGCCAAACCTTCCCGTTGACCATGACCACCGATGTGAATACTGACGCCATTATCTCTAAGTTCTTTAGCGTAAGACGATACATCAAAATGGTTATATTGATTGTCAGGAGCGGTAGGTCGACGAATTGAACGACGGTCGATAATATATGCTGGTGTGTAGCGCATTAAGCGTGGGTTCTTCCAAACTTCAGTGCGATCGTACCAATACTCCTCACCCATCAAGCCTCCATAAGAAACGATAAAGGTTGGGGTATATCCCGACTTTGTTGCCGACCATAATGTGGTTAGATCATTGTAACCTTTGGCGATAGGCAGAGAATGTTCCAAACCAGTATGACCGTCGACTACCATAGTGATGTTTTGTTGCAACTTACCACCACCTTCAGGCACAACCATCATTTGCAATTCTTTTGCAGCCGTTAAAACCTGTTGGCGTTGATCACGACGGGGTTGATTGTAACTTTTAACCGATATTGCGCCTACATCTTTTAGGCGTTGCAAGTGATATTTCGCATCCGCAAGGCTATTAATAATTGCCTTGTAACCGAGGGCTTCTGCACCATATAAAATCGTACCTGTAGAATAAATACGAGGTGCGACAATTTTACCTGCTTTTTGTAACTCCGAGGCAGAAAAAATCTCGGTAGTGTCATTGGATGGATCGTGAATCGTGGTGACACCAAATGCTAGATTTGAATATTGACTCCAATTTTGTTGAGGAATAATTTCATTACTTCCTTGTGAGCCATGAGCATGGGTATCGATTAAGCCTGGGATAATGGTTTTCCCTTTGGCATCGATCACTAAGGCTGAACTGGGGACGTCAATATCAGCTGCTTTTCCTACTGCCTCAATTTTATTATCGTTGATGAGTATTACTGCATTTTCAATGACTTCTTGTTGATTATCTGCATCACGCATGGTCACCACAGTGCCACCAACAATAGCTTTGTAACCATCGGGTTTATCGGCTTTTTGACTGAATGATAGATTAATTCCTTCACTAACAGGTTCAGGCAAGGTTGCTGGTGAATTTGGCATAAAATCGAAAGCATCTTTCAATTCTCGCTCGAAATAATAAGGGCCGTGATACCAGGAAAGGGTTTTATTGTCCGGAGACCAAGTAAGGTACTCTCCTGCTCGGCTAGACACTTGTTTAAGCGGTGTCGCCGTGCTCGAAGGTCCAATACTTTGTCGTTTACCCATTTGTTTAAACGGTGCGATATAGGCATTGTACTGATGAACAAAGGCAATCCATTTTCCATCGTGGGATAAGCGATATTCACTAACTTTGTCAGCGCCATACAAATGTTCTCGTTTGTCTTCGCCGTTTAAATCAACACTAACTAACTGAGTTTCAGTATAAGCTGTACCGCCTACGACAGTGGTAAAGTAAACACGCTCATTTGTACCTGCAAAGTGCGGGGCAACACCACTTTTAGATATACGGGTGTGGGTTTTTTCATCTAGGTTAGCTACATAAAGCCCTGGTTCAACAGACCACTTAGGAGAAAGCAAATAGCCTCCTGTAGTTTTACGATAAGTCACCAATTCGCCATCGAGGGAAAAACTAGGCTCAACATAATGGCCAGGATTATTGGAAATCACTTTACCTCTGCCACCGCGAGCAGAAACGACTCTAATGGTACCTAAGTCTTGATCATTCCATGTGGTGTAGACAATTTTTTTGCCATCATTGGAATAACGAGGAAAATATTCATCATGGTCATTTTGTTTGGTTAGGCGTTTCACTTTGCCTGATTTCAAGTCTTTGACATATAGCTTACCCAAAGCTTGATAAAGAATTGATTTCCCGTTGGGAGACTTTTGTGCCCAGCGGATCATTTTCACATCGAATGTATCTGGTGCCACATCCACATCAAAGCGCAATGCTTCTGCATATTGTGCGGTAGTGGATAAGGACACTGGAATGTCTTCAATTTCGAGGTTATTAACGTTGAGTTTATGAAACTTGCCGCCAGTCCAAAACACAATATTTTCAGAATCAGGTGTCCAATCGAAATAGGCAAAATACCCTTCACTACCGAAACCTTCTTGCATATCGCGCTCAAGTGCTTGATACAAAACTCTTTCACTGCCATCAGCTAAATTTTTAACGAACAAAGCTGTTCTGTTTTTAATGCGGCGGACAAAAGCTAGTTGTTTACCATCAGGGGAGGGGGTAGGCACAATTGCACCACCTGTGCCACTGACAAACCTTTCTTCATCGCCACTTTCTAAATCGTAACGGGTGATGGCAAAAACTGATTTTAACGGGTCACGGTTATAACTAAATGTGAAACCCCCTGAAATATCTTGGGTAAAGTACACATACTTTCCATCCGGAGAGAATGCTGGGTCAGCAATGTTCTTTTGGTCTTTTTTGCCATTAACTCTAGCTTTGATTTGAATACCATCGCCACCAGAATAGTGATACATCCAAATTTCCCCAGCGGGAATACTGCGGCTCGACATTATGCCTTTAGTGGCAAGAATATATTGTCCATCAGGGCTCCACTTAGGCGAGTGCATTATGTTATTTTTTTCTTTGGTGATTTGCTTTAGTTCACCACTTTCTATATCCATCATCCAAATATTGGACAACCCATCGCGGTCTGAACTAAACGCGATCTTTTTGCCATCAGGGCTAAAGGCGGGGTGGATATTCCAAGCAAAATCTTGAGTCAAGGCTTTGGCTTTCCCGCCTTGACTATCAACAATGAAAATATTTCCTAAGGTATCAAACACCATTTGTTTGCCATCTGGAGAAATATCTAAACTAGACCATGTAACTTCGTCAGTATCTATATTGATTGAAGACAACTCGAATGGGGGATTTAGTACATCCCAATCTTGCTTTTCAGCTGAAGGCGAGTCAGTTTCTGCATCTGTTTTTTCTTGTTGAGAAGCAAAAGTGTGTGCAGAAAACAATAGAGAAATGCTGAGCAGTAAATTACTTATCTTAGCGCCTCTGTTTAGTGTATTCATTGAGAATTCCTGTCATTTTATTATCGGTTTGATCTTCGCGTAATCGACTTCAACGCTCACATCATGTCCTGTTTAGCCGGCAACACTATACACTTTAGATTTAATCTCGAAAACGTTTCAGAAATTGTATTACGCCCCATGTTTGTATGGATAAAGGTACACTTTGATTGAATGACTTAATTCTGTGGGCTTATTTAACCTACATTTGAGAGGTATCTGGGTTGAACAAGAGCTTGCACAAGCATTTCCGTTATTGGATAGCCCGTGAGTTGTTCGAAATGCATAAACATCGGGCTGGGGTTAGCCTCTAAAAAATAGTAATTGCCTTGGTTATCGCGTCGCCAATCTATGGCTGTCCAATGCATCTTAAACCCTTGGGTTATTCGTTTGGCTAGGCTCGCTACCTTAATCGGAGTCTTGGTAGGAATATGAATTGGATTTGAGTGTAATCTAAAGTCCACCTCGTCACTGACTATTTCTGCGCTAAACACCTCAGAACCAATAACATAAGTACGTATATTGGTGCCTTCAATATATTGTTGAATGGTAACTGGTGCATATTTTAAGACTTTTTGCAGATGTTCCGAGTTAAGCTGTTTTTCATCGATTAAGGTGGCATGTGAGCCGCCGTAAACGGGTTTAAACAATAATTTTTTATACTGTTTTGCGAAGCTAAGTATATCTTCTGTTTCGTTGCCAATATATGTCTGAGGAATCAATGCGCCACAAGTTGCAGCTTTGTGTAATTGTCTTGGTTTGACTTTGTGAGAGTCAAACACCTGCCAAGAATTGACCCAGCGAATACTACGCTCGTCAAAAAAGGTGCGCAAAGCACTTGAGCTATCACTCATAGCAATTTGATACAAAGATGGGTTGGTGTCTGCTGCTAAATTAGGTGGTCCAACACTGCTCCAAAACACACTATTGATTTGTTCAAATTTGTAAAAGGTTGAGTTTAAGCGCAAGCCCCCTTTAGCCAACACTGGGTTCCAACTAATGCTGTGACACGATGGGTAAAGTGATGTATCAAATAGGGCCGCTTCAATACCTAATTTATGGCAAGCTTGCAGCATATGTAGTGCGTGACAGTCTTGGCTGGCACCTAAAATAATAACAACCGACATAGCACGTCCTGTAATTTGTCGAAGTTGAATAATTAGAAGTAGTGAACCACCGCAGTGGTAGTTCACTACATTTCTTTAGTTCTGTATGTTTCCAAGAACTAAAACCTATTTAGAACCAATTACCAAAACTACCACCTTCTTCACCAATCGCCATGGTGGTTTCCATGGGCGGCTTAATTTTGGCGCGAATAGGCGTAGTTGTTTCTAGAGGAAGTTGATTCGAGAGTGAACCCGCTCCGACTTGCTCTGTAGATAAATTAGTAAGTTCCATTTTTGTATTGAATGGATGTTCCATTTCATTCTCCTTGTAATATTTACTTTGGTTAGATGTCGTACTTCAATGTACTGACATTATGAGTATGGCTAAAATACTCAAAAAGTTAACTGTACTAGGGTACAGTTTTAAGCTGTTTCATAGGCATTAGGAAATAATGACCGCAGCATTTTTCGATTATTTATCGCTAACTTTCTAAAAATGTTGGTGCAATGAAACTTCACCGTCCGCTCACTAATAAATAGCTGCTCAGCAATAGACCGGTTACTTAAACCTTCACGCACTTTATTGGCAACTTGGGCCTCACGTTTAGATAGTTTGTTATGGTACAACTCCAACATATTTTCCATGTTATTTTTCCTTAAATAGTAGGTTGATGTTTACGGCTGTTTTATCGACGAAGTCACATCCCTTAATTGCCCACTCTCCAAACTCAACACCTGATCGGCGCTGGCAATGGTTTGTGGGCGGTGAGCGATGATTATTCGTGTGATCGATAACTGTTTAATATGGTTATTAATTGCCATTTCGTTGTGCACATCTAAATGGCTGGTGGCTTCATCTAAAAATAAGATGCGTGGTGATTTGTACAGCGCCCTGGCTAGAATAATGCGTTGCTTTTGGCCACCACTTAAATTAGCTCCCATGTCGCCAACCAAGGTGTTGTATTGCATACTGGTTTTGGCAATATCCTCGTGAATACAGGCAAGATGGGCACAATAAACTACCTTTTGCATATCGATATTGGCTGCAAGACAAGCGATATTTTCTGCAATAGAGCCTGTTAGAAGTACGTCATCTTGCATGACTGCAGCTATGCTTTGACGGTAGTTAGGTAGGTTTGGAAGTACTGTGCCATCGATAAAAACTTGCCCCTCTGTGGGTTGCAATAGTCCCATCATGCACTTCATCAAAGTACTTTTGCCGCTGCCACTTGTTCCAACAATGGCAATAGTCGAACCGGCTTCAAAACGATGACTTATATTTTGAAAAACAGGCCTATCTAGTTGGCTGTATGAAAACCCTAAACTTTGTAGCTTAATTTCACCCTGTATTTTGTCGTTTTCGGATATTGAGGCAGATAAGCAGGGACTTTTAAACTCTTTGACCATGGGATCTTTGGAGGTATAAACAACATCCGCAAGCCTTTCGCAATGGAGTTCTAACATGCGAAACTCTATCCACTTCTCGATGAGACTATCCATTGAATTAATAAAACGGGCTTTATAACTCACAAAAGCAAAAAGCATCCCCACGCTCAACATACTGTTGGTGACCGCCAATGCTGCAAAGTAAATGACCAATATATTTTCTAAACCAAACAGAACTTTATTGGCCGTATCAAAGCCAATATGCCAGCGCTGAAGACGTATCTCCTTATTCATTGATTCAGCCAGTTTGTTTTGCCACTGACTTTGTCTGTCAGTTTCTTTTTCGAACAATTTTATCGTTTGAATAGCTCGCACAGACTCCATGAAATGACTATTTTCTTTTGCCGAAGAGACGATACTTTCTTCAGTTAAACGTCTTAACGGTTTGTAGAAAAGGTATCGCAGTAGGGCGTAAAGAAAGACAATGGCTAGCACTATAAAAGTTAACTTTCGGTCATATAAAAACATCACCCAAAGAGTAAAGATTGCCATTAAGCCATCAACGAATACAGTGACAAAACCGGTGGTTAATAGGTCTCGTATGCTTTGCAATGAGCCAAATCGCGAAACAACGTCACCCATATGACGTTTACTAAAATAATTTAGAGGTAACCGAATAAGGTGGGTGAAAATATTGGCTGCCATTTGTATATTTAAACGGCTTGATAGATTCAAAATAACCGTTTGACGTATGTACGAGGTGCCAGTATCGATCAACAGTAGTAAGCCGAATCCAAATGCTAAAACGGTGAGTAAATTAAGATCCGAGCGTAAAATAACGTCGTCAATAACGGTTTGCATATAATAGGGTTGAACCAGCGCAAATACTTGTATGAACAAAGAAAGCATCAGAATAATCACTAAACTGCGTTTTAGTCCTGTGATCCGACTCCAAAAGTGACTTAAGGATAATTTTCTTTTTTGTTTGCCTTTCTCAAAAGCCGGTGTAGGTGTTAACTCTAGTGCAACTCCGGTAAAAAGTTTGTCAACTTCCCCAAGGTCTAATACCCGCTCTCCTACTGCAGGGTCGTGGATGTGGACTTTATTTTTTGTGACTTTTTTTAATACAACAAAGTGTTTCAATTCCCAATGTAAAATACAGGGAGTTTGCAGTTCAGCTAATTGTTCCATTTCAAGGCGCAGAGCGCGGGGGGATAATTCCATTTGCCCAGCAATTTGCATTATCTGCTTTAGGGTAGCGCCATGGGCTGAAATCGAAAAACGGTTGCGGATACTGGTTAAATCTATTTCATAACCATAAAAGCCGCTGATCATCGCTAAGCAGGCTAAACCACATTCAGATGCTTCTGTTTGCAATACACACGGCAACGGGTGGCGAGCATTAAAGTTAAGTAAACCTTCGGGGCGCGGAAAAATAATACTGTTCATTATATTCTTCCCCGCAAGCTTAATAGGGGCTCAAAAATCCACTCTAATAAACTTCGTTGTCCTAATTGCACATCAGCAGATAGGGTCATGCCGGACTTTAGATTCAGTTTCTTTCCATAGGCGGATACCGACTGTGAATCGAGAGTGGCGTGCACTAAATAGGCGGGTTCTTGAATATTTACCGGTGCATTGTGTACTTCATTAGGCAAAATTACCGCGTCAGATACGCTGATAATTGTTCCCTGATATAGACCAAATTTTTGATATGGAAAAGCATCGTAGCGAATTTGAATTGGCTGACCTTGCTCTATAAATCCTATAGCTTTTACCGGCACTAATAATTTTGCTTCTATCTGACTTGCTTGGGGGACGATAGACAGCAATGGCGTATTTTGATTTGTTTGCTGACCAACTTGAGCCAGCAGGTTGGATACTAACCCATCCCGTGAAGCCTTAAGTACATGTCGACTTTGTCCATTTAGCTGAGCAATTTTTAGCGCAAGATCACTGAGCTTGGACTTTAACTGGTTAGTCTGATCCAGCTGGTTCTGGGGCAGTGTTAATAATTGATTTTCAGTGGTAGTAATTTCATTATTTAAACTTATTTTTTCACGTTGAAGGCCTTGTTCCTGGTTTTGTAACGCCAGCTTTTGTTCTAAAACTTGTTCTAGGTCTGATTTGGAAATATGCCCTGACTTTCCCATCGATTGATAATTTTGATAACGCGAAGAGACCAAAGAGAAGCGTTTTTGCAATGTCATAATCTGCGCATCAAGCCTGCTAATATCTTCTTGCAAGGCCGCTAATTTGGATTGGGTATTCTCTGTGTCTATTTGGTTAATGATTTCCGAGCGTGTTAATTGAGCCTCTATAATGAGTCGTTGGTTTTTGTACTCTCTGAGTAAGGTTGTTTGCAAACTTGAGCCACTACTTAATGTACGATCTCCTTCTATTACAGCTAAAGCTTGGCCCTGGGAAACCAATTGTCCTTCTTCTATCAGAACTTGCTCGATCCTGCCGGAAGACGTTTCAGGAAATACTTTTACAACACCAGTAGGGGGCTCTAGCCAGCCGCCTACACTTTCTTTTCTTGCGTATTGACTGGTAACTAACCAAGCAAAAACAGCAACAATCCATACACTTACAAACAAAGTAACCAGTACATGAGAAGAGCTAGGAATAAGCAAAATCTCACCATGCAGTCTATTCTTTTGATGGTCGATAGCGCTTTGCCTAAATAAAGACTGTTGCATACTCTTTCCTTTTGGTTTTTTGCTTGTTTACTCTGTTAGTTTGTTAACTCTAATTGCGTAAGAAATATCCATCCTTGGAATTACTGCTCCTGTTTGCAAAAAATACATGCTGACGATGCCTGAAGCGTGATAGTTATCATTTCGGACAAAACAAAGTGCACTGCTTTGTTTAGTTGTCTACATAGTGCTTTCTTGCGTTGGCTTCCTTACCAATTTCGGTTTCTCAACCTTCTTCCTTGGTGCCTCCTTGCTCTCCTGATTGTGAGCCATCCTAGCTACAATCGGGTTTAGCACTTGGCGTTCCTTGCTATAACGTTCCTTCGTTAGTCCTTAACTGACCCATTCCGTTTGGGGCAGTGTCATTTTCCGTAATGACGATTTAAGAATAAAAAAGAATTGAATAATTGCGTTGTAAATTTGGGGCGAAAAAATACACGTTTGGGACAAACATAAGAAAAGTATTATATTTCAATGGGTAAAGTGATAAGTCTTGTAGTAATGGGACAAAAACTAGTAGCTATGGGACATAAAAATGCCACAGAACTGGGTATGTATGGGAGTGTTAACTAAATTGAAATCGTAACTTTGGAGCTAGCAGCGATATGCACCAGAGTTTTCTTAGAGATCTCTATTGCAAAAGCTTGGCGTCGAATAGATTTGTTTGTTTTTTGTATAAATTAAAATTTAATTTTGCCTGTCAGCATGTCTTTAAACATCACCCAGTCTCCTAAAAAGCTATAAAGAGGGTAGGTAAAGGTCGCTGGACGGTTATGTTCAAAGAAAAAGTGACCAACCCATGCGAAACCATAGCCTAAAAAAGGAAGCATGATTAAGTATTGCCATTGTCCAGTAGAAACAATAAAAGCCAAGGTGACTAGGATTAAAAATGAGCCTACGAAGTGAAGCCTGCGACAAACCGTGTTCTGATGTTCGCGCAAATAAAACGGATAAAATTGAGAAAAGCTTTTGTATTCTTTTTCAGCCATAATATTGATCTTCATTAATCCAGTCGTTGATGTTTGCCAACATTAGCACATAGGTTAATTATAAAATGTCGCGTATTTGACATTGTAGTGCAAGCTAACAAGAGTAACCGCCCAAAATTACCGCACAATTTATGTCATTAGGTTGCTTTTTAAAATTATTGCCCCCACCTTACAACCATTGTGTTCAATCAGTGCGTTTCAGTTTATGAAACTAACAAATAGAAAGAGCTAAACATGCAAAATTTTGTAAATCTGAATATCGAAAACTTTCAGCAAGTCATCATCGAAGAGTCTAAAGTCAAACATGTACTGGTGAACTTTTGGGCGCCAAATTTGGAAATGTGTGAACAACTTACACCTATATTAGAAAAGCTGGCTACTCAGCACGCGGAACATTTAATATATGCCAATGTAAATTGTGAACAAGAGCAACAAATAGCCCAGCAGTTTGGAATTCAAAGTTTACCCACTGTTATTCTTGTTAAAGACGGTCAGCCAGTGGATGGGTTTGCAGGCCCTATGATGGAAGAGCAAGTTCAAGAACTATTGGAAAAACACTTACCTAATGCGGTAGACGGGTTTTACGAAAAAGCCGTAGCCTTGGTAAACCAAGGTGACTATCAACAAGCATTTACAATTGCCAAACAAGCCCATGACTTAGACCCAGAAAGAACGGATATTGCCCTTGTATTAGCTGATTGTTATGTGGAGTTAGGCAATACTAAACAAGCCCAACTATTGCTCGATAATATTCTGCTGGTGGATCAAAATGGTTATTACCATAGCATTGTGGGTAAAGTTGAATTGCTAGAAAAAGCGTCTGAGTCTCCGGAAATTAAACAACTTCAAGAGAAGCTAGCACAAGATCCTGATAATTTAGAACTTAAGGTCGAATTAGCTGTACAGTTGCACCAAGCGAATAAGCCTGAAGAGGCATTAGAGTTACTTTTTGCGGTGCTTAAAAAGGACCTAAGCTTCGGTGATGCACGAAAATATACTTTAGATATGATTAATGCGATGCCTGATGGCGACCCGCTGAAGTCAAAGTCACGCCGTACTATGTATAGTCTATTGTATTAACAATACTAAGTATGAGGGCTAACTAAAGGAAAGTGGTAGTCCAGCTTTGTGCTGTAGCCACTTTTCGTTAGCCAACTCCACATCGATAAGTGGATGAGCTCTAAGCCAACCTTCAGGAAAGGTTAACTGCCAATGTTGCTCATCTACATGTAATTCTATGTCTGGCAGAATATTATCTTTTCTGCGAATTGACAGTAAACACGACAACCTTAATATGCGAACTAATCCAAATAATAACGGCTGCATATCTGGGTGGTATTGAGAAAATTTAGTTAAGTCTAGCTCTGCTCGATGGCACAACACTAAATCTCGAATACTCTTACGCTGCATTTGTGAATAGCCATTGAGATTAATGTGACTAAGAATGTAGGCACCGTGAATATGGTATTGTTTATATTCAATATGTAAGCCAATTTCGTGTAATAACGACGCTGCTTCGATAACCGCCAACGCATCAAAATTACATATATTTGACTGTGCACACAGTTGTTTATAAAAATTAACAGCAACGCTGCAAACTCTTTTAGCCTGCTGTTCATCTATATGGTAGGTTCGAATGGCCTCGCTAATAGAATGCGTTCTGCGATCGTTTTTTTCACAGTTTTCAAGCATTCCATAAATTAGACCTTCTCTTAAGGCGCCGCCTGAGATCTGCATTTCTTGGATTTTAAGTTGTTCAAACAACGCAACTAAAATACATAAACCGCTAGGGAATATGGACCGTCTAGACTCGGTAAGGCCTTCAATATCTAGATTTTCCAAGTTGCCACAATCAATGCATTGCTGCATTAAGTTATGTAAATAATCTAAGCGAATAGCATCGCTGATACCTTGTTCTACGAGAATTTCGACAACTGCTTGAGGAGTGCCTGAGGCACCAAGACATTGCTGCCAGTCGAAACAAATAAAGTCATCTATGATGGGTAATAACTTCTGTTTTGCTTCTGCAATAGCATTTTGCATATTCTGTTCACTGATAACACCATCAACAAAATATCGTTCCTTAAACGTCACGCACCCCATGTTTAAACTTACAAGGTTAATCGGTTGCATGTCATTGCCAATAATCACTTCAGTGCTGGCGCCGCCGATATCGATGACTAAGGTATTGCCTTGGTTTGCAGAGGTATAAGCTACGCCTAAATAGATTTGTCTGGCTTCTTCTTCGCCACTAATCACTTCGAGCTTTTGATTTAAGATTTGTTGCGCTTTTTCAATGAAAATATTGGCATTTTTAGCTAAACGCAAGGTTGCAGTGCCAACCACTTTAATATTTGATAAGGGGATATCTTGTAGGCGTTCAGCAAAGGTTTCTAAACAATGCCAGCCTCTTTCCATGCTGACTTGGTCGAGCATCATGCTGTCATTCAAGCCCGCAGCCAATTTAACTTTTTGTTTCACTTTGCCAATGATTTGTACAGAGCCAGAAACGACTCTAACGATAACTAAATGAAAACTATTGGAACCCAGATCAACTGCTGCATACAGTTGGTCTTCGTTGGTTGCCGATGTAATTGGCTGATTTTCCATTAACGCCTTTTCTGGTTACGGTTATTGGGTCGTTTCTGATAACTTTTACCACTTTGCTGCCGCTTTTTGTACTGCGGTTTAGGTGGTGTTATATCATCAAGAAGCGATTCTTGGTCATAATTACTCACAGGAATTGGACGGCTAATATAGCTTTCAATTGCGGGTAAATTCAACGCATATTTTTCACAAGCGAAGCTAATGGCATGTCCACTTTTACCTGCGCGACCTGTTCGTCCAATTCGGTGGACATAATCTTCCGCATCATCAGGTAAGTCGTAATTGAATACATGGGTGACTTTTTCAATATGCAAACCGCGGGCAGCAACATCGGTGGCAACTAGGATATCGAGTTTATCTTTACTGAAATCTTCAAGTATTTTTAAACGTTTACGCTGGGGCACATCGCCACTTAGCAGTCCTACACGGTGACCATCAGCTTCCAGCCAGTCACTGAGTTTTTCGCAAGTATGTTTGGTATTTGCAAAAACAATCGCTTTTTCGGGCCATTCGTCTTCTAACAAAGTTAAAAGTAACAACATTTTGTCTTCATCGGAAGGATAGAATAGCTCTTCTTGGATCCGACTCGCCGTTTGTTTGTCGTGTTCAACTTTTACATGAGTTGGATTGTTCATGTGTTCGTAAGCTAATTCTTGCACGCGATAAGACAAAGTAGCGGAAAACAACATACTTAAGCGTTTGGTTGCTTCAGGCATGCGTCTGAACATATATCGAATATCTTTAATAAAACCTAAATCGAACATTCGATCGGCTTCATCAAGCACTGCTACCTGAATATTTTCCAATGAAAATACATTTTGTTTATAATAATCGATGATACGGCCTGTGGTGCCAATTATAATATCTACACCTGATTGCAAAGATTCCCGTTGACTTTGGTAACCTTCACCCCCATATATCAAACCAAGCGATAATCCGGTGTGTTTACTCAATAATTCGGCGTCATTGTAAATTTGTACTGCCAATTCACGAGTAGGTGCCATTATAATAGCTTTAGGTTGCTTGCCTGATTCATTTGGATGAGTCAGTAATCGATGAAATGTGGCAACAAGAAAAGCAATAGTTTTTCCTGTTCCAGTTTGAGCTTGACCTGCAATGTCTTGCCCTTCTAAAAGATGGGGTAGACTTAACGCCTGTATTGGCGTGCAGTGGATAAAGTTTGCTTCTGTTAATGCCTTTAAAACATCCTCATGGATGGGCAGATCAGAAAAATGTGTTTCAGTTAAATGTGTAGTTTGCATAGCTTATAGCTTATCAGTGCTTGCATTAAAAAACAGTTTCTATAAAACTCTCATTATACGCTGAACTTTCTCAGCGAGAGACCAATTACGGAGAAAAGTATGAGCGACAAAATTATCCAGTTATCTGACGATAGTTTCGAGGCCGATGTTATCAATGCTGCTGGTCCTGTCCTAGTTGATTTCTGGGCGGAATGGTGCGGCCCATGTAAAATGATTGCGCCAATTCTAGAAGAAGTTGCTGGCGAGTTCGACGGCAAGTTAACAGTTGGCAAGTTGAATGTCGATGAAAATAATGAAACTCCACCAAAGTATGGTATCCGTGGTATCCCTACTTTATTGTTGTTCAAAGACGGAAATGTCGCTGCAACTAAGGTTGGAGCATTGTCAAAAACTCAGTTAGCTGAGTTTTTGAACGATAACATCTAATTGCATTGAATGCGCAGAATCACTAAGTCTTATTTAGTTTTTCTGCGTATTTTTTGTGTTTTTAACGAAAAATAAACATTCTTTGCATTAATCATCGTTTTTCGCTGGACGGAACAACTAATTGGTGCTAACTTTCGATTGTTCATATCTTGAACTCACCAGATTTCGCACTCAATCCATAGAGTAAAACGAATTTAATTAGCCAAAAAACCTGAGACAAAAAACAGGGTGCCTTGTAGCGCATTTCAAATCATAAAGACCCACCAATATGAATTTAACAGAATTAAAGAATAAACCGATCAGCGAACTTGTAGCATTAGCCGAAAAAATGGGCCTAGATAATATGGCTCGGGCTCGCAAACAAGATATTATTTTTGCCATACTGAAAGCGCACGCGAAAAGCGGCGAAGACATTTTCGGTGATGGTGTACTCGAAATACTCCAAGATGGTTTTGGATTTTTACGTTCATCCGATTCTTCATATTTGGCCGGTCCGGATGATATTTATGTCTCTCCCAGCCAAATCCGTAGATTCAATCTACGAACCGGAGATACTATCGCCGGGAAGATACGTCCTCCTAAAGATAGTGAAAGATATTTTGCACTACTGAAAATCAATCAAGTCAATTTCGATAAGCCAGAAAACTCCCGCAATAAAATCCTTTTTGAAAACTTAACTCCATTACATGCTAACCGTCGTTTCACGTTGCAACGTGGTAATGGTAGTACAGAGGATTTAACAGCAAGAATTTTAGACCTAGCTTCACCTATAGGTGCTGGTCAGCGTGGTTTGATTGTTGCTCCGCCAAAAGCGGGTAAAACATTGTTACTACAGAATATTGCTCAATCAATTGCTGCCAACCACCCAGATTGTGAGTTGATGGTTCTGTTGATTGATGAGCGCCCAGAAGAAGTTACTGAAATGCAGCGCTTGGTTCAAGGTGAGGTGGTTGCCTCAACGTTTGATGAACCCGCAAGTCGCCACGTTCAGGTAGCTGAAATGGTGATTGAAAAGGCTAAACGTCTAGTTGAGCACAAAAAAGACGTTGTTATCCTACTGGATTCTATTACCCGTCTAGCCCGTGCTTATAACACCGTAATACCTTCATCAGGTAAAGTACTTACTGGTGGTGTAGATGCTAATGCATTACATAAACCTAAACGTTTCTTTGGTGCGGCTCGTAATGTGGAAGAAGGTGGTAGTTTGACCATCATTGCCACAGCACTAATCGACACTGGTTCGAAGATGGATGAAGTTATTTACGAAGAATTTAAAGGTACAGGTAACATGGAACTGCACCTTAACCGTAAAATAGCGGAAAAGCGTGTATTCCCAGCAATCGACTTCAACCGTTCAGGTACTCGTCGTGAAGAATTACTGACGACTCAAGAAGAGCTACAAAAAATGTGGATACTGCGTAAGATTGTCCACGAGATGTCTGAAATTGATGCCATCGAGTTTTTAATTGGTAAATTAGCCATGACAAAAACCAATGAAGAGTTCTTTGATGCGATGAAACGTCAAAAAAGCTAAAACCACTTCATTTTCGAAGATTAAAAAATCCACTGTAGTTTGCGCTGCAGTGGATTTTTTCTTTGTAGTGCAAATTATGATATAAAAAGTGTCTCACGTTAATAAAAATAACTAACAAGAAGGGAACTATGAAGAAGCTACTCCTCACATTGTCACTATTGCCTACGTTGTGTTTTGCAGACACCGTGGATTTAATGGCTGACAAAATTGAAGCCAAAGTGATTCAGTGGCGTCATCATTTACATGAACACCCTGAACTTTCAAACCGAGAATTTAAAACCGCTGAGTATATTGCCAAACATTTAAAGTCGTTAGGGCTAGAAGTGCAAACAGGAGTAGCGGTAACTGGTGTTGTTGCTGTTCTCGACAGCGGTAAACCCGGCCCTGTAGTTGGTTTGCGAGCAGATATTGATGGACTACCGGTGCCTGAAAATAACGACTTACCTTGGAAATCGACAGCAAGAGGCGAGTATAACGGTAAAGATGTACCTGTAATGCATGCTTGTGGTCATGATACCCATATCGCTATGTTGATGGGGGCTGCTGAGATTCTAGTGGGGATGAAAGATCAGCTTCGCGGCAAAGTAAAATTCATTTTTCAACCAGCCGAAGAGGGCGCGCCTAGCGGTGAAGAGGGCGGAGCACAATTGATGGTAAAAGAAGGCGTGCTTAAGAATCCAGATGTGGACGCTATTTTTGGATTGCACATAAGCTCCCTTGCTGATGTTAATACGGTTTTGTATCGCGAAGGTGGCGTAATGGCCGCAGTTGATCCTTTTAAAATTGTTATTAAAGGAAAACAAGCCCATGGAGCTTATCCATGGATGAGTGTTGATCCTATTGTTACTGCTGCACAAATGATTATGAGCATTCAAACAATTGTTAGTCGTGAAGTGCAACTTCTAGATGATGCTGCTGTGGTTACCTTTGGTGCAATTAACGGAGGCGTTCGCTCCAATATCATTCCTAACGAAGTGGAATTGGTGGGAACTATTCGCACCTTGAATAAAAAAGCGCGGGACCACATGTATGAAGCCATGCCAAGGAAAGTCAATGGCATCGCTGAGAGTATGCGTGCTGAAGCTGAACTCACCATGCCGTTAGATTATTCCTACCCAATTACCTTTAATGATCACGATCTTACTTCCACCATGTTACCGACCCTTATCAATACCGCTGGTGAAGATAAGGTGATTTATAGTAAACCGGTAACTGGAGCTGAGGATTTTTCATTTTTCCAAGAACAAGTTCCAGGACTTTATTTATGGGTTGGCGGAAAACCTTTGGATGTTGATCCTAAAGATGCGCCTGCTCATCACACGCCTGACTTTTATGTGGATGACGAAGGGATGAAATTAGGTGTGCGTCTATTAACTAATATGACAATCGATTATATGAAACAGCACTAATACTATTTCCATATCCCAACCTAAAACGGCATCCATAAGGATGCCGTTTTAGGTTATATCGCCTAGGTTACCTGCGTTAGCGTATTGCTTTTTTGAGAACTAAGTAGCCAGTCACAGCTGACACTATGGAACCTAATAGAATACCTAATCGCTCATCAAAAAATGCATTATTACCAGTTTGGGCAAAGGCTAAAGAGCCGATAAATAGACTCATGGTGAAACCTACACCACATAATATGGCACAGCCATACAGTTGGGCGAAGTTCTGGTCTGCCGGTAATTTGGCTAAACCAAGTTTTATAACCAGCCAACTAAACCCAAATACACCGATCTGTTTACCTACAAATAAGCCCAAGAATATGCCAAAAGTAACGGGGTGCAACACTGAATCGGCATTAATACTGCCAAGGTTGATACCTGAATTAGCGAAAGCAAACACCGGTAAAATAACAAAGTTAACCGCGGGAAGTAGGCTGTGTTCCAAAGATTTGACTGGCGAAACACTCGGATCGTTGTTATCTCGCATAGGAATAAAGAAAGCAAGTAACACGCCTGCTAAAGTTGCGTGAACTCCGGATTTAAGCATGGCAACCCACAATACCACACCTACTAAAATATAAGACGGGATCTGTTGTACGTTTTTGCGGTTCATACTGGTTAATAACATCAAACAGAATGCCGCTACAATTAGTGGCCAAGTAGAAATGTTATCACTGTAAAATAGGGCAATGATTAATATCGCGCCTATATCGTCGATGATTGCCAAGGTTACTAAAAATACTTTTAGACTAACGGGCACTCTACTCCCCAGTAAGGCTAAAATACCCATGGCAAAGGCGATATCAGTTGCAGCAGGTATTGCCCAACCTGCCAACGCTACAGGGTTTCCCCAAGTAAAAAATGCATATATCCCGGCGGGTACAATCATGCCTCCAATTGCACCACTTGCTGGTAATACAATATTCGCCGGGTTAGATAAGCCCCCTTCCATTATTTCGCGCTTGAGTTCGAGGCCTACCATGAAAAAGAAAACCGCCATTAACCCATCATTAATCCATAAAAGTAAGGGTTTATTAATCTCCAGTGCACCGATTTGAATTACCACAGGCATATCGATGAGTAAATCGTATACCAAGGATAAAGGAGAGTTGGCAACAATTAATGCAAGCACTGCTGCACACATTAGTAAAATACCGCCGGCGGATTCTTTTTTCAAAAACCTGTCTAACATTCATCACTCCTTTTAAACTACTTTACAACCTTAAGGTTAGTTCGTGAATGCATAGAATGCGTAGTTTGTTGCTACATTTTTACATTCCATATCATGTTCAATGTTACTAACTACATAATAGTTAATCCCTTGTTTAATACGTAAATAATGCACGAAAAAGCCCATAAATTTTAAATTATCTAGGGTAAATGTTTAGCTATAAGCATTAAATCTCTAATTTCCCTCTCCCAATATTTGGGCTTGGGCGAAATTTAGGCTACAATCTGCCGCCTCAATTATTGAGGGAAATATTCCTGTTCTTGGTTTATTCATATTTTTATTTGATTGAAGTAATGCAAAAGCTAACGAAAGTGTGCTTTTTGAATATTATTTTTATTAATTAAACGAAAGTAACGACCCTCAAAACGTATCACCAACACTACGTTGGTTTCAGACCTAAAAAGTTAGGAGCAGATATGCCTAAAGTGGCAATAGTAATGGGTTCTAAATCAGATTGGCCAACCATGCAGCAGGCTGCAATTATGTTGAAAAATCTTGGTGTGGAGTTTGATGCAAAAGTGGTGTCGGCACACAGAACCCCAGATTTACTGACTGAATTCGCAAAAACTGCTGCTGATAACGATTATCATGTCATTATCGGTGGAGCTGGTGGTGCTGCGCATTTGCCAGGCATGATTGCTGCTCATACACATATTCCAGTCTTTGGTGTTCCTGTACGTTCTAGCCAGTTAAGCGGTGTTGATTCACTTTATTCAATTGTGCAAATGCCAAAAGGTGTGGCGGTAGGTACGTTAGCCATCGGAGAAGCCGGAGCGGCTAACGCGGGTTTACTTGCTGCACAAGTGATTGCTTTGCACGATAAAAAAGTAGCAGAAGCCGTAATAGCATTTCGCAAAAAGCAAACTGATACCGTGCTTGCATTAGATGAGTTGGAGTTACCTGAGTGAATGTTCTGATCTATGGTTCAGGGCAATTAGCACAAATGATGTATTTGTCTGCTGTACCTTTGGGATTCAAAGTTCAGGCTGTGGATGTGGCAAATCACACCGTAGTTGACCCAATTAGTAAAATGAAACTCGACATTAGCATTGAACAAGCCATTGATAGGGCGGACGCCTTGTCAGTGGAGTTTGAACATGTTCCTGAAGATTTGCTGGAACAAGCGCAAAGCAGCGGTAAGCTCTATCCCAGTATGGAAGCAATTTTAACAGGTGCGGATCGGGTACGTGAAAAAAACGTCCTTGAGAAACTGCAAATCAACAACAGCAAACACTTAATCATTACTGATATCGAACAGCTTGATGATGCAGTGGCGCAATTAGGTGAAAAGCTGATAATTAAAGCTAGCCGAGATGGTTACGATGGTTACGGCCAATGGCGTTTGGCGAGTAAAGACGATTTACCGTCCCTAAAACAGCAACTAGCAGATCTCGACTTGGTTCAAGTACCACTCATCGCCGAGCAAATGGTGCCCTTTGATCGAGAACTGTCTCTAGTGGGAGCCCGTGGGTTACATGGTGAAGTTAAGTTTTACCCGCTGGCTGAAAACCTCCATCATGAAGGTCAGCTGCACGTTTCAGTTGCCCCCGCTCCGGAAATTGATAACGCGCTTATCGAACAGGCACACAGTGCTTTCACGAAACTCGCAGATGAATTTGATTATGTGGGTGTGTTAGCGGTGGAATTTTTCCAAGTTGGCAAGCAATTGTTAGTAAACGAAATCGCCCCCCGAGTTCATAACTCTGGTCATTGGAGTATGCAAGGTACAGATTGCAGTCAATTTGAAAATCACATGCGTGCAATTACTGGTTTGCCCCTCGGAAACACGCAAGCATATGGCAAAAGTGCCATGATCAATATCATTGGTTGTGATGACTACTCTACTGATTTACTCAGCTTGGATCACTGTAACTTGCACTTGTACGGTAAAACCGTCAGAGCAAAACGTAAGATGGGACATATCAATCTTACCGGAAATACTTACGCCGACCTAGCCGAATTAATGACCACCTTAGCCAAGTACCTACCGGTAGAGCATTTCCCTAAACTTCTAGGTGAAGCTGACAAACTGGCTAAAATTGACTAATCATCTGTAGATAACTTCATCAATACGATGATAAATCAGGCGCTTAGACTAAAACTTGCAATAAAACGCAATAAGTCGATAAACAACGGTTGACAAGATTCAATCTGCGTTTAAAATAGCGCCTCGCTTTTGAGACAAGACTTACCAACCTTGTCACTGCTGTAGAACGACTTACAACAGTAAATCAAAAGCCGTCACCTTAGTGTGCCGACTTAGCTCAGTTGGTAGAGCAACTGACTTGTAATCAGTAGGTCGCCAGTTCGACTCCGGCAGTCGGCACCATTTTCTCTTTATGCCCAAATCTATCTAGTTAATAATTTCCCAAATATTTTGTCGCCAAGGCGTTTGCCTAACTAGACTGAAATCAACTTATATCTTGTAAATATCACAGCCACATAAAACTCTTCTAAAAAGCTTTTTCAAAAAATAGACACAAAAAAAAAGCACCAGTGAAATCAAAGGTGCTGTTTAAAAACTCGCGCTAGGCGTTATGGTTTGTTTATTTTGTAAAACGACGTGATGCTAAAACAATCATTCCTAATGCAAAAATAGCAAGGCCGGATGGCTCGGGCACAGAAACCAACCCAGCAAACACCGCAATATCACTATCTTCCCCACTTATGGTATTTGTAAAGCTGCCAACATCTCCGGCTGCGAACGCGCTTGTCACTAAATAATATTGCTGGAAACCCACTAAATTGAAACTAAAATCCGAGGTACCTATCCCACCAAAACCATCATCATCGCCGGCTAACAAATTGACCAACTGATTGGTTGGCGAGAAATCAAATTCATATAGGTGCAAGTAACCGTCATAATCCTGGATACTACTAAAATTAAATTCTCCCGAACCGGCGGTATAGAAACTTTGAACAGTATATTGAACCGGCCCATTGACGGAAATATCCGGTCCTTCCAAAATTGGGCGTGCCCAAAAATCACCGGTCGCATTAGTATCTGAATACACCAAAGTAGAAAATGCCGGGGCGGAACAACATGCCATAATTAATAATACTAGTGGTATAAGCTTTATTTTTGTTTTATTTATCACAGTCTTCATCCTTTAAAGTTGGTTGTTGGTTTTTTTTATCGCAAACAGCAAATTGCAAATTCTCAGAAGGCAATTACTAAGCCAAAAAGAAAAAGTCTAGGATTTTCAACCTGTTTGAATTTTATACAGTTTGGTGTGGGAAGGTTTTGTAAAATTAGTTGACGTCTTTATTTATAGAACAGTACCAACTTAATCTAAGAAGTTGGCACTGTTTTTAAGGTTAAATCCAATTAGATACTATAAATTTAGGTCTACTGGTGGGTTTAATTTCTTTCCTTTTCTTGCAGGGTCTGTGGGGCTCAGTTCTCTTCCTGATTTATCTACAGCATAAAAAGGAATGTATTGTGTTTCACTTCCTCCACATATTTGAGAAAGCTCATTTCCTGTTATTTCTTCAACTTGATTAAAATTTAATTTGCGGTTCATCTGTTTTCCTCTTGTTAGAGTACGTTTTGTGTACCATATTCATTATGTAAAGTTTTACAAACTATAAAATTAAATATAGGACAGATAGTTGTGTTTTTGGGACAAAAGCTTAGAAATATACTGATATTTACGATGTTTTTTTGTGGTGGCTCTGTTTATTCAATAGAGTCGCAGAAGGTTTTTGATGGTAAACCCATAGGAGTAACTCACACACTATTCAAAGGGAAACATTCTTTATGGTTGGGGGGAGAAAATGGAATTTATTCCGTTACAGGCTCACATATTCTGCATTATGGAGAAGCTGATCATTCGCTTTTTGAATATGATATCGAATCATTATATGAAGATATAAATGGTAGGCTTTGGATTGCAACGTTTGGCAATGGAATTTACTTTTTAGAAAATAACCAGTTTAATAAAGTCGATTTTCCAGTTGAAGGAAGTACATCTGAATTTTGTCGCAATATTAGAGGCCTTAAAGAAGTTATTTATTTCAGTTGCGGGGGGGATATTTATAGTTACTCAATTTTAACTAAGACTTATAGGTTAGAGTTGGATTCCATACTCTCAAATACAAAAGATATAACTTATTTTGAGATTGTAGGTGAAACTATTTATGCGATTGATGAATATTATACGTTGTTAAGTTCACATCATGGCAACGCCACGGATATCGGTATATCAGATAAATTTAATACTGTTTTAAACCTGAACACTATTTTTATTTTAGATGCGAACACTATTCTTGTGGGCTCAAACAAAGGACTAATATCCGTAAATAGAAAAGATGGTAATATTGATCTTTTTCTCCCTAATGATGTCAACAGTAACGTTACTCAGATATTTAGACTTGGCTATCAAGATCTTTGGATCTATCAAAATGGATTTAAGAGAATAAAGTTCGACAATCACGGCAAAGAGATAAACGCTCAACTTTACGATGAAATGGACCAAGTCGACTTTGGGGATGTTTATGATGTTAGTGTTATAGATGACGACATCTTTGTTTTTTCCAGCCCGCTTTTTGGGATCACTGTATTCAATCCAATAAACAATTCAATTTCATATTTGAACTTATCTAAAAGTAATTTGGGTTCGATTGAAATAAGTATTTTCGATGATTCTAAATTAATTTTGGCATTTAATAACCGGTTGCAGGAGTTAAGTTTGGATACTCATAACTTAACGGAGCTCACTGATAATATAGGTTTTGTTAGTGCCATCGCAAAGTTATCTAACAATACATATTTAATATCTTCTGATCGATTAGGGTTATCTGAAGTAAATATTAATCCAAATGGTGGTTTTGAAGCAAAAAGGTTTAATGTCGATCTAACTGGAGGAGAAATTACGTCTATATTATCGGTATCGGACACACATTCCTTATTTAGTGTTCTTGGTGGAAAATACCCTGGAATTTATAAAATTGATAAGTATGGAAACTATGAACAAATAGTAGAAAACATTAACCCTGATATTTTATTAAAACAGAATAATGGTGAGGTAATTGCCGCGATAAGATTTTATGGAGTTCAAAAACTTAACGATTTGATACAGGAAGGTAAAGAAAAACTTGTTTTTAATAATAAAAATTTGGCATACATAAATAACTGCCTTTTAGAAGACAACAAAGGAGTCATTTGGCTTTGCACTGACGGAGCAGGACTCGCGCACGTAGATGAGGTATCTGGAGAATTAATTTATATTGATACTGTTTATACCGCAAATTCTAGGCATATTAGAGAGTTGGTACAGGATTCTGAAGGCTACTTTTGGGTTATGACTAACCAGGGGCTCGTTAGGTATGATCATGTCAATAAGACCTCCATTAAGCTTGGTAGAGAAGACGGTATTATAGATGTAGACTTTGAAATTACGGCGTCTATAAATTTAGCGGGTGAAGAGATTTTGATTGCCGGAGATAGGGAAAACTATGTTGTTAATACTAAATTAGCAAATAAATTCCTCAATAAGCGCCTTAGAAAAGTTAGCCAAACGGTTTTCGTCGATCTTATGGTACTTATCAGAGATGAACAAGGGCTGGTTTCCAAGAAACGAGATTTGATTGAGTCAATAGCAAATGATTTGCCCTTAGACATTTCCTACGATGAATTCCTTTTCGAACTGACCTTTGCTGCAAACAATTTAGTCGACCGTAATGTATTGAAGTTTCAATATAGGTTAGTAGGTTTGAATGATAGTTGGGTTGATGCAAGTTCAGAAACAGCCAAGGCAACCTACTCAACATTGCCCAGTGGAGACTATTTATTTGAAGTTCGAGTAGTAGATCCGAAAAGCGCAAGTATCCAACCTGTTAATTCTTTACAAATTAAAGTCCACCCTCCTTATTGGCAAACTTGGCAAGCATATTCTTTCTATCTTTTAGCATGCATTCTTGTAGTTATTGCTTTCATTAAGTATCGAACGTTTCAGTTAAAATCACTCAATGAACGCTTGGAGTCATCTGTATTGATTCAAACAAAGGAGTTGGCCACAAGTAAAAGAAGGTTGAGAGATGCGTTGCATCATAAAGAATTATTGTACGCAAATGCTTCCCATGAATTTAGAACTCCACTTTCACTAATAGGCGGGCCTATTGAGCAACTTGCTAAATATGTAAAGGATGAAAAATCCCAAAAGATTTTAGACATACTGAGACTTAATGTCTTCCGTTTAACCAACCTTGTTGATCAAGTACTGGAGTTGTCAAAAATAGATTCAAGTAAATTAGATGATAAAGTCCACTACGATTTGCATAACTCAATCAAAATTATAGCCGAATCGTTTCGACCTATATCGTCATACAATAAACAACAACTCATTGTTGAAAATACTTGCTCTGGAACAGGGACATACATTGCAGACTCACTAGAGAAAATCCTTTCGAATTTATTGATGAATGCATTTAAATATAACAAAAAAGGTGGAAACGTAGAGATTTGTGCAACAACTAACAATAATATTCTTCAAGTAGAAATCTCTGATCAAGGTTTCGGCATTGAGGTTGAAAATATTGATCTAATCTTCCAGCGATTTACTCGTTTGGAAAATGTTTCCGAATCAAATGGTTCAGGCCTAGGTTTAGCTGTAGTTAAGGAGTTAGTTACAGCAAATGGGGGAAGTATTGAAGTTGAAAGCAAAATTGATGAAGGAACCAAGTTTATAGTTAAACTGCCAATTAATAGCGAAATTTCTAAATCTGAAGTGAAGTTGTTTGTGTCAGCTCCGATTGATAACGAGCAAACAGAACTTGAAGTGCTTAGCACTAATGAACTTGAATTCACTTCAAACGAAGTCGGCGATAAAAGGCCGTCGATTTTGTTAGTTGAAGACCAACCTGACATGAGAAATTACTTAGGTCTTATTTTTGGCGACGAATACCAATGTTATTCTGCTGAAAATGGAAAAGAAGGGTTCGAAAAAGCGTTAGATATTATACCTGACATTGTCGTTACGGATCTGATGATGCCTGTAGCGGATGGTTTCGAACTATGTAAAAGTATAAGAGTGAACGAATTAACCTCACATATCCCTATTATCATGTTAACAGCCAAAGGTGATGATAAAACGCGTCTGGATAGTTGGGGTTACCATATTGATGATTATATTAAGAAACCCTTTAATAACTCCGAGTTATTGGCAAGGGTAAAAAACCTAATAACAATTAGACGTAAGATTTCCCAAAAATACAATTTTAATTCAGTGGAAAATAAAGATATCTTCGAGTTGAATAATGATTGCTTGTCTTCAGAGCGAGACACTCGATTTTACGATAAATTTATTTGCTGGTTAGAAGAGAATTACAAAGATAATACTTGTAATAGAGGGCGAGCTGTTATTGATCTGGCTATCAGCGAGAGGCAGCTTACTCGAAAACTTACAGCCTTTACTAATTCTAGTTTTACTGAACTACTCAGAAGATATCGTCTTCTGAAAGCGAAAAGTGACTTATTGAATGGAAAACAGATAACCGAAACTGCTTTTAATGTGGGGTTTTCTTCATCGGCTTATTTTAGTAACAAGTTCAAAAAAGAGTTTGGACTGTCTCCTAAAGCTTTTATCAAAAAAATGAATGGGGACCAATAAAAAATGGCGCTTTAATAAGCGCCATTTTTACTAAGTATAAATGAGGGGGGTAATTACCCTTCGGTTTTATCTTTTGCTAAACGTACTTTCAATGTGCGCTCTTGAAAGTCGGTATCGTTTAGTTTCTTAATCATTTTGTCAGCACTCTTACTTGCAACTTCGACAAAACCGTAGCCTTTACGTTTACCAGTGCGGCGGTCTTTCATTAATCGAACTGAAGCAACAGTTCCAAATTCAGAAAAATACTCCGCAACAGCATCTTCATTTACTTTATAAGGAAGGTTACCAACATACAGAGTTGTGGTTGAGGAGATATCATCACTTGAACTTTGAACCGATTTAGATTCAGAAATTAGTTTTGAAACTTGTGGGATGGCAATTGCTCCAATAAGTAAGCCGAAAATGAAGGCCAATTGAACAGAAGCAAAATCGTCTGGAAGTGCGAAGTAAGCAATAATAGAAATTGCTATAGCGATTAGTGTGTTTATTAAAGAGAAAGATTTCATGTGGTCATTACCTAATATGATTATTGTTATAGGATTTCTTTTAAAAAGGAAAAGAAAGCAGTGCCATGTTACGCATAAATAAACAGATAACCAAATTTGTTTACTGCAAGGTTGTTTATAGTTTGCTCGACTAGTATAAACTTTGTGCTTTTTTTAGGGTTAAACCGCTTTTTTTAAGATTATTGTAATTAATTTGAAATAAACTCTTGATCTTCCGATTATGCTCTGTAGAATGCGCACCTCGCTTCGGGGCAAACTTAAAAAACGCCTCTTCTTACTACTCTAAATTAGAGTCTTAAGAACACGCCGAAAGGCAAGTGTGGAGCGGGATGGAGACAATTTAGCGATTTGAAATAAATTCAAAAAAACTAAATAAAAACGTTGACATCAAATACCGGAAGTGTAGAATACGCCTCCCGCTTGAGAGAGACCTAACGGACTCACTCAGCAGACAAGATTTTAAGGTAACGCCAAAGGGCAGTGACCTAGTGACAAAACCTTCGGGTAAAGACACTAAACGT
>NZ_JBDWYG010000020.1:0-1286 GCF_039982535.1 Aliiglaciecola sp. | reverse complement strand
CTACAAGGAAAAGTTGGAACGCCAATGTATCCACAGCAAAATTTGCAGGAAGTTGAAAATGCTACCGATGAGCAAATTCAACTCAGAAATTGGTGGTTGGAGAAATAATTTTTCATCAAACTATAAAAACTAAGCCTTTCTGCTCGGGAAAGGCTTTTTTTATGCTGAATACCTTGTACCTTTGGTGTTCACAAATTCAGATATGACAGCAATTACTTTTATAGCCGGATTGGCGGCACTTATTGGCGGAGCAGAATTATTTTTAAGAGGTGTGGATCACTTTGGTGTGAAATGGAGAGTCTCACCTTTAATTATGGGATTGACAGTGGTCGCTTTTGCAACCGGAGCTCCCGAACTGGCGATCAGTTTGCAGGCAGCCATTGCCGGGAATGCTGACTTAGTTCTGGGAAATATTGTGGGTAGTAATATCGCAAATATACTTCTGATTCTTGGTATTAGCGCTATTATAAAGCCTTTAGCAGTAAAACTCAGAGTGGTCCAAATTGATGTTCCGATCGTAATAGCAGCAAGTGTATTATTGTACGTTATTGCTTTTGACGGTGAACTTACAACATTAGACGGAGTGTGGTTGTTATTGGGCTTAGTTGCGTATTCAGTTTTTACTTTTTTTCAGATAAAGAAAGAAAGAGACAATCAGCCTGAAGAAACCGAACTGGAAGCAAAAGCAAGGGAGCTTTCAACAGGTTGGTTTTTCTATGTGAAGAATATTGGTTACCTAATTGTTGGTATGGGATTGATCATTCAGGGATCAGATTGGATGGTAAAAAGTGCGGTTGAAATTGCTACAATACTAGGACTTTCTGAGTTAGTGATTGGTTTAACCATTGTATCGATAGGAACTTCATTACCGGAAGTTGCCACCAGCATTGCCACCATCCGAAAAGGAAATACAGATATGGCTGTGGCAAATGTGATGGGCAGTAATCTCTATAATATTTTGCTCACCCTTGGGCTAACAGTTGTAATAGCTCCGAATATATTAACAGTTTCTCCGGCTGCTTTGGCATTAGATCTTCCTTTCATGGTTGCGGTAAGTATTATGTGTATCCCGATATTTATTGCCGGGTTTGATATTACTAAGTTGGATGGAGCGATATTACTGTTCTATTACGGTTCTTACTTAACTTATCTGGTTCTGGATGCCGTCGGTTCTGCTTTTGAGCCTACAATGGAATGGGTTATGCTTTATGCTGTTTTACCTTTAACTATCGCATATATAATTTGGCGTGTATATAAATACAGAAGACTCGTTAAAAAATTAATTT
>NZ_JBDWYG010000019.1:0-126266 GCF_039982535.1 Aliiglaciecola sp. | reverse complement strand
TCCGATACCCCTTATTATCATTGTGTATCTCGCTGTGTTCGGCGCGCTTATTTGTGTGGAGAAGATAAACTAACAGGGAAAAGCTATGAGCATCGTCGTCAGTGGGTAGAGGACAGGTTGCTATTTTTAACCACCGTATTTGCCATTGAAGTCTGTGCCTATGCGGTGATGAGTAATCACACCCATGTGGTGTTACATGTGAATTCAGACAAAGCAAAACACTGGACGGATAGAGAGATTGCGCTGCGCTGGCACAAGCTTCACAAAGGCACCTTGCTCTCGCAAAGGTTCGCCTCAAAAGAAGCTCCAGAGTTCACCGACGCTGAACAAATCACGCTACATTCAACCTTGTCAGTCTATCGAAGTCGATTAACCGATATTAGCTGGTTTATGCGAGAATTGAATGAGCCGATTGCTCGACAAGCGAACCAAGAAGACGACTGTACCGGTCACTTTTGGGAAGGACGATTCAAATCACAAGCACTGTTAGATGAGCATGCCTTAGCAGCCTGTATGGTGTATGTGGATTTAAACCCTATACGAGCAAAAATGGCCACAACCCCAGAGTCATCTAATCACACCAGTATTCAACGTCGTATTCACGATTTTAAAAAAGGGTATCAGCCATCTACATTAATGCCCTTTATTGGTAACCCAAAAGAGCCACAACCGCAGGGGTTAACCTTGAGCTTAATCGAATATATGAAATTAGTTGACCTATCTGGTCGCAGTCTTAATCCTGATAAACGAGGGGCAATTGATATAGGGGAATCACCCATTTTGCAGCGTTTAGGAATGGATGAACACACCTGGCAAGATATGTTTTTAACGTTTGAAACTAATTTTAGTGTGGCTGCTGGACAAATAGACACTTTAAAACGCTATAAACGAAAACGGCGGCAAAAGAGTTCTTTAGTCTAACGTTTCCCCTAAAGTCACTTATTCATTTCAATTGTTTCATTACACAAGAAATACTCTTTAAATCACCGTAATTTCAACTCAAAAGCGCACATTCGGCAAAAAATGAACTTGTCTCCTCTGTTTATCTAAATAATGGGCGTATTAAAACCTTTTTGATAGAAACCATTAATAGTTATGAGCCACGGTCTTTACTACTTAGAAAGGTGACTGTCCAAATCTAGACTGAATAAGCTTAAATCTAGAATACTTAAAAGATGCCTGTCCATACCTAGAAAATAATACCTAGAATAGACTAAATCTAGAAAAAGCTACTGCAGTTGTGGATTATTCAGTTGGGTTATGTGCAGTAATTCTCCAGCGGGGCCCCATAGGTAAAAAACGCTAGCCCAAGGTTCGTTTTGAATCTCTGATAATTTGGTTTTGTATTGTGACTTTTGGGCTAATGCGTAGGCTTCTTGAATATCGCTAACGCATATTTGCAGCATTAAGTTTTCAGCTAGTTGCTGATTATAAAAGCGTTGTATAAAGAAATAACACTCGCCGTTTTTGCACAAGGTTAGATCGTCAGTGACGTAGTCACAATTAAATCCCAGTTGATTATAAAAACTAATTGATTTGTCATAATCTAAACTGGGAATAAATACTTTTATATCTTCAACCTGCATTCGGCGGCTTCCTGATGTTTACTCTTCAGAGTCCGCAGGTCTTGCTTTTTTGCGCATGGGTATGTGACCCACATCAACACCTTCTTGGGCGCGGATACGCTTTTGCGGTTTAGGCGCATTTTGAGGCGCGACTTTTTTGGCTTTTTTCTGTGGGGCACCTTTTAGTGCTCGTTGTTTAAGGGGTTTAAGTCCCTTGAACTTTCCTTCTAGCCCTTCAAATACACTAAAGCTAATACTTTGTTGCAAAATGCCTTTAATGGCGATAAAACTTTGCCAATCTTTAGGTCCAACAAGCGACGCAGCGTTGCCTTTATTACCGGCTCGACCAGTACGACCGATACGGTGAATATACTCGTCTGCCAGTTTGGGCAGGTCAAAATTGATTACCCACTCAACTTTTCTAAGATCTAAGCCTCGTGAGGCTACGTCAGTGGTGACTAATACTTGATGCTGACCACGACTGAAGGCATTCATAATGTTACTTCGTTGAGATTGGCTTAAACTGGCGCTCAAAGCTGCGCTATCTATGCCATCGGCCGACAATAATAAGGACAATTTCTCAGTGTCTTCTCTGGTCGCTGTAAACACAATGACTTGTTTGTTATCTGCATTTTCTAGCAATTTTTTGAGCAATAAAATTTTATGATCTAAATGGTCAGCCAAGTAAAATTGCTGTTCTATATCGAGGTGTTGTTCTCTTGAGTCGCCCACACTAATGCGTTGAGGGGCATTCAACATTCTTTCGGTTAAATAATGTAACTCTGCGGAATCTAAAGTGGCAGAGAACATCATAGTTTGACGCTTTCTATGATCAGCACAGCGGTCAATTAATTTTAATTCATCGGCGAAACCTAAATCTAACATACGATCGGCTTCATCTAAGATAAGCAATTCTAGCCCATTCAAATATAGACTTTTGCCTTTTACATGATCTGCAATTCGACCCGCTGTTCCTACCACAAATTGTGGGTTGCGTTTTAATGCTTTAACTTGGTCATTGAAGTTTTCACCACCTAATATTAGAGTCGCAAAAATATTTTGATTAGCAATCAACCATTTGAGCTGCATGAACACTTGTTTTGCCAACTCTCGGGTCGGTGCTAAGATCAGTACTCTAGGATCTTTTCTGCTCAATGCCCGTTGCTTAAATACACGTTGTAAAGCCGGAATCAAAAACGCCAGTGTTTTCCCTGAGCCAGTTTTGGAGGAAGCAAGCAAGTCTTTGCCCAGCAAGCCCTGGCCAATGGCTTTAGCCTGAATGTCAGTGGCTTCTTCAAATCCTTTTACTTCTAAGGCTTTTAAAATTCTATGGTCTAAGGGGAAATCGTTAAATTGCAAAGTTAGTTCTCTTTAAGGGCTTGAGTTTGGTCAAATTGAGATATTAACACAGAGATATAGTTTTCATCTGAAAACTTCTCCCAATCGCAACTGGGATATCGTGCTTGTAAATGATCTCGCTGGGCTTGATTGCCCTCAATGATTTTATCATCCCAAGCTAATCCATAAACCCCAATAAGGTCGCTTAATAGTTTCTGAAGGGATTTATCTTTGATCATTTTCATATTTCTAGCTATCACTTCAGTCAAATCTGATGTTGCAGCTTCATCTATTCTTGCAGTATAGACCGCTTTCAAAATTTCGAACGTCGCTGTTTTTATGCCAATTTCTGAGCGTTTAAGTTTTCGTTCTATCCGTCCAGATAAACGCGTAAATAAATCTAACTTGTCTTGATACAAAAAACTTAATAATAAATTTAATCCACTGGTTAATTCACCTGAACGGCGCATTAGTTTTTCATTGCGTTCTAAAGCGCTGGCATATAGACGTTCTGCTTCTGGATAATTCCCCTCAGATAAGGCGATGTTGCCGAGACTGTTCTCGACAACCGCAAATATATTCTCCATTTCATATTTTTCTGCGGTATTAAACGCCAAATTATAAAGTTGCTTGGCGCGAGCATTATTACCTAACTTCGTTTCTACTATGCCCAGATTTAACATAGGTGAAATTTTAGCTCTTTCCGTTTTGCTATTTTCTAAACTACATGCGTAACTTATTTTAGCTTGCTTAAGAAAACCAGAACGACGCATCCAAATGCCGATACCGTTAAACGTTGTAGAGCTATGTTCTTGGAAAAATGCTGTATTTTGTAGTTCACTTATTTCTAAAAGGGTTAAATAGATCTGCTGTAAATTTGCCACTCTTATTGCGGCAATTAATTTTGCATCATACCAATCCGCTAACGTTTCCCGACTATCAATGTTTAATAGATGATTTTGGTTACTTAAAATGGCTAGGGATCTTTCTGGTAAAACAGATAAATAGTCTCTGGCTTCTTGTAACTTATCTTGAATAGGCATGGCTAAGATTTGTTTATTTGCGTAGCAAGGAAAAACAAAAATCAAATACAATGCAGCCTTAAATATTGCTTTGTTCAAAATGAGTCTCGAGTTAAGTGTGTTTATAAATAGCGAAGGAGTAGTTCGTAGATTGTAATGGAACGGGGTTTAAAAGTAATCAATTTAAGTTGACCGTAAACAATAATTGATTGAGATAAGGCAATTTAAGTATCGTTAATCTTAACCTGTCTATACAGGGATTAGGTTGGAGCGGGTAATTAAATTTTTTAAAAAATACAAAGAAAATAGTGCAATTGAGGGCAGGGAACATATCCCTCAATTGCACTTTAAAACTGGTTTAAAATACCATTTCTTTAACTGAGTCGCTGACGACTAGTTTTCCAGCTGTTTTTTCTTTTACTTCATCTACAGACACGCCAGGCGCAAGCTCTAATAAATGAAATGCACCGTCTTTGACTTCAACCACGGCTAAATCAGTAATAATCTTGTTGATACAATTCACGCCTGTTAAGGGTAACGTGCAACTCTCCAATAGTTTTGAGTTACCATATTTATCTGCGTGGGTCATGGTCACTATGATGTTTTTAGCACCGGCGACCAGATCCATAGCTCCGCCCATGCCTTTTATCAATTTACCGGGGATCATCCAAGATGCTATGTTGCCGCTAGAGTCGACTTCAAAGGCACCTAACACGGTAAAATCTACATGGCCGCCTCTAATCATTGCAAAGCTTTCAGCAGAATTAAAAATAGACGCTCCAGTAATAGCAGTGACGGTTTCTTTTCCTGCGTTTATCATATCAGCATCAAGTTGCTCTTCGGTTGGGTTTGGTCCCATTCCTAATAAGCCATTTTCTGATTGCAACATCACAGCAACGTCTTCAGGTACATAATTAGCTGCAAGAGTTGGAATACCAATACCAAGATTCACATAATCTCCGTCTTGAAACTCTTGAGCAACGCGCATAGCAATTTGATCTCGAGATAAAGCCATTAGATTTCTCCTTGAGTTTTTGCAACAACACGACGTTCAATTCGTTTTTCAAATTCACCTTGGATGACTCGATTCACATAAATACCTGGAGTCTGAATTTGACTTGGTGGAATAGCACCTGGAGGAACAATCTCTTCTACTTCTACAATAGTGATTTTGCCTGCCGTTGCTGCCATGGGATTAAAATTCTGGGCAGTATGACGATAGATACAGTTTCCAAAAATATCCGCTTTCCAAGCTTTGACGATAGCAAAGTCGCCAGTAATGGACTCTTCTAAAATATAGGGACGGCCATTAAACTCTTTAACTTCTTTGCCTTCACCAACTGGAGTACCGTAACCCGTTGCCGTATAAAATGCTGGAATTCCAGCCCCACCGGCGCGCATTTTTTCAGCTAAGGTGCCCTGAGGAGTAAGTTCAACTTCTAACTCACCGTCTAATAATTGCTTTTCAAATAAGGCGTTTTCTCCCACATAAGAAGAAATCATTTTGCTTATTTGTTTATCTTCAAGTAACAAGCCTAACCCAAAGCCATCAACACCACAGTTGTTGGAAACAACGGTAAGATCTTTGGTTCCCATAGCCTTTATTTGGGCAATTAAACCTTCGGGGATACCACACAAACCAAATCCACCGGCAATAACTGTCATGCCGTCTTGTAAGCCTGCTAATGCGTCATCATAGCTGGTAACAACTTTATTAAATCCGCTCATAAAAGCCTCTTCTTTACATAAATTTAACTTAGTATTAATCCAACTTGAATTAAAGTGAAATTGATTTAATATGCCTATTAATAAATATTTTTTATCAATAGGTTCAGTTAATGTTGTCCTACAAACAATTGCAATGTTTTATAACGTTGGCGCGCTCTAGCACTTTTGCAGAAGCGGCAGAAAAAGTGCACCTATCACAACCTGCGTTATCCACATCAATTAAAAAGCTAGAAACTTTTTTGGGCGGCGCACTATTTTCGCGAACCACTCGTAAAGTTCAACTGAGTCATGAAGGTAGGGAGTTCGTGCCCGTAGCTAAACGATTAATGCATGATTGGGAAACGGCTATTGCTGACATGCAAGATTTGTTTGCCATGCAAAGAGGGCGGCTAACCATTGCAGCTATGCCATCTTTTGCCAGCAGTATTTTGCCTGGCGTATTAAAGTCGTTTCATCAAAAATGGCAAGACATCAACCTAACGATTCGTGATGTGGTGATGGAAAATGTGATTGACTCGGTTCGTGATGGGCGGGCTGAAATTGGATTTACCTTTGAAAATGATCAGTTGGATGGATTGGATTTTCACCCTTTGATGACTAACAAGTTTATTGCGGTTGTTGCCTCAAATCATCCTCTTTCAAAATGTGCAAAAGTAACTTGGCAGCAATTGTGTGAGTATCCGTTTGTGGTATTGAATAGGGGCTCATCAGTAAGGAAATGGATAGAAGACTTTGCACAAATTAATCGTATCGATTTGAATATTGTGGCTGAGGCTAATCAATTGGCGACCTTAGGCGAATGCGTAAAACAAGATATTGGCGTCTCAGTTGTACCGGGTATTTGTCAGCAGCAATTCAGTCATACGGAACTGGTGTGTTTACCCATTGAAGGTGAAAATCTAGTTCGACGAATTGGGATGGTTAAGGCATCAAGAAAATCCCTGTCTGTGCCAGCTGAAACCTTATGGCAATTACTCATTCAAAAGAGTTAATCCAGAATAGCTATTTCAAAATAGTAAATTCAAAATAGTAAAGACAAGAAACATCACGATTACTAACCAATATAAAGAAGTGGTTTTACCATTTTTTCTTAGGCGCAAATAATTCGTCTAATTCATCCCTTTCTTCTTCTTGTTTTTTCTGTCTATCTTTGGCGTTCGCATTACGCAGGTTATCCTGAATAACTTTCAAACGCTCTTCTAGAGCGGCTTTACGTTCTATATTGTATTGGTCGGGCTGGTTTTGTGCTTCTAGGGCAGCAATTGCCTTTTCAAAGTACTGACGGGCAGACCCTAACATATTGGATTGCAAAGCCGAGTTACCACGCTTCGCAAGCGTCTCAACATTGACCTTAATCTGCAACGCGGAAAGTTGTCTGTCTTCTAAACTATATAATTGTGTATCTACCTTTCCTTTTGCATGTTCCGAGCGCAATAACGAGCGAAACTTTTTCACGGCTTGGATATATTGAATAACCATTTTGTCACTATCAGGTAAGACAAAGTTATCGTGACTTGGGGGCGGAGACTCCATATCAACCATTTTTAGTCGATCTTGACTCTGTTTTATCCGTTGCTTTAATTCTGGGATGCTCGGGTTGAGTTCATACATAATTTTTAAGGCATTGAGAATACGATTTTGCAACACGGCAACTAACCGTTGAGATACAGGGATAGTATCTACAGTCATTAGGATATCTTCGGTTTCATCAATCACCGATTTTTGTTTGGCAATTTCAGTCCGCTTTTCTGCCTCGATTTTTTCTTTGTGCTGCTGCAATGCGTTCACCACGATTGCGACCACCACTAACGAGACTATTAAAATTATTATGATAGGAAAAATCATTTAGCCTTTAAATCCTGTAACAACTGACTTTTTTCTATAAAACCGAATGTTAAGGCAACTTAAGTGTAAACACACTGCCGCCTAATTTTCCGCCATTGGATAGCACTATCTCGCCTTTCTTATCACCTCGGCGGTGAGCTGAAGCTATTAATCTAGCAAAAAATATTCCTAAACCTGTTCGCCCGTTACTCAATTTAATGTCTTGCATTTCAATTTCGTTGTTCTCTAACATTTTACTCGGATAACCATCACCATCATCTTCTACTTTAATCACCAACCAGTCGTCTTCTTCATAAGCAGACACTAACAAGGTTGAACTGCCATAGCGTATAGCATTTACTAAAATGTCATTTAACAGAAGATGAATTAAGTCTTGATCTAAATAACGCACCAGTCCTGGAGTTTGCTCGATTTCCAGTGTCATATTTTTATGCCCCAAATAATGTTCATGGGTAATAAAAATGTTTTCCAACAAATCGTCAATAAAGCACTCATCTACATTTATCGGCAGGTTTTCCATTTCCGCCCTATATAAAGACAAAAGTTGTACTAATCCTGTATTTAAACGTGAAGATTCGTAGTGAGCATTGGACAAAAATTGCTGAGCAGAGCGATTTCCTGGTTCGATTGTTTTATTTAGACCATCAATAGACTGTTGTAAGAGATTTAGTGAACTTTTCATATCGTGCACGGCTGCGGCTAGTACGGTGGAAAAGTCAATTAATTGCTGCTCTTTTACTGTCACTGTATTACTCGTTGAACTAGGCTACAAAAGATTTAGTATCCCTGAACTGAGGGATATTTACCAAAAATTTTACTTAACTGGAATAAAAAAGCAGATTTTTATTAAAATTTTATGGAATTAATGTAACCTAGTGCAAATATGTTATTCACATATCTATATGTTCTCAAAGGCACTTGGTTAATAAAAATGAAATTACAGCAACTAAGATATATTGTTGAAGTCTTAAACAACAATCTGAATGTTTCTGCTACGGCAGAAAATTTATACACCTCGCAACCGGGGATAAGTAAACAAGTTCGCATGCTAGAAGATGAGTTAGGCGTCCAGATTTTTGGTCGTAGCGGTAAACATCTTACTCATGTGACTGATGCTGGCCAAGACGTGATTAATATTTCACGTGAAATTTTGGCAAAAGTAGAAAGTATTAAAGCTGTAGCCAGAGAGCACACTTTACCTGACCAAGGTAAATTGAATATCGCGACTACCCATACTCAAGCACGCTATGCACTGCCTGACGTGATTAAAGGGTTTATGGGCAAATACAAAAAAGTATCATTGCACATGCATCAAGGTACGCCATCGCAAATTAGCGATTTGGCGGCTAAAGGTGAGGCTGACTTTGCCATTGCAACTGAAGCCTTGCATTTGTATAACGACTTAGTCATGTTGCCTTGTTATCACTGGAATCGCAGTATCATCGTTAATCGCGATCATCCATTAGCGAAAAAGACCACAATTACCATTCAAGACATTGCTGAATATTCATTAGTCACCTATGTGTTTGGTTTTACCGGACGATCCGAATTAGACCAAGCGTTTGACCGAGCCGGGCTAGAACCTAAAATTGTTTTTACAGCAACAGATGCTGACGTGATTAAAACCTACGTCAGGTTGGGAGTTGGAGTGGGTGTTATTGCCTCTATGGCAGTAGATGACAAACTCGATAATGATTTGGTTAAAATAGATGCTAGCCACTTATTCGAGTATAGCACCACTAAAATTGGCTTTAGGAAAGGTTCATTCTTACGCAGCTATATGTATGAATTTATCGAACGATTTGCCCCACACTTAACCAAAGATGTGGTTGAGCGTGCGATGATGCAAAAGAATAATGATGAAGTAGAGAAGATGTTTAAAGGCCTAACTTTACCCGTTAAGTAACGGGTAAAGCACGCTAATTTAGAGCAAATCTAACCAGTTAACACTCTATTATATTTACCGCTAAACCGCCTCGTGCGGTTTCTTTGTATTTGGACTTCATATCATTACCCGTGTCCCACATGGTTTTAATCACTTTGTCTAGGGACACTTTATGTTGGCCAGTGCCTCTCAAGGCTAATCGTGACGCGTTAATGGCTTTTATTGCGCCCATGGCATTACGTTCAATACAAGGTACTTGTACCAAGCCGCCTACGGGATCACAAGTTAGCCCCAAATTATGTTCCATGCCGATCTCAGCAGCATTTTCCACCGCATCCACAGAGCCACCAATGATTTCCGTTAAAGCACCCGCGGCCATGGAGCAAGCAACGCCAACTTCACCTTGGCAACCTACCTCTGCACCCGAGATTGACGCGTTCTTTTTATATAAAATACCGATTGCTGCCGCGGTAAGCAGATACCTCGCTGCGGTTGGTTTTTCCACTTTGCGGACGAATTTGTCAAAATAACACAACACTGCTGGAATGATGCCAGCAGCACCATTGGTCGGCGCGGTAACCACTCTTCCACCGGCAGCATTTTCTTCGTTTACTGCCAATGCAAAAAGGTTAACCCAATCCATAGCTTGCATTGGATCTGCTGTTTGCTCAGTTTCTAAGCGCCGATAAAGGGCAGGGGCCCGGCGAGTCACTTTAAGGCCACCAGGTAAGATCCCCTCAGTGTGAATGCCGTTATTCACAGATTCCAGCATGACCTGCCAAATTTTCCAGAGTTTATCGATGACATCTGCTTTAGGCTGCACCGTGGATTCGTTCTCTAACATCAATGCGCTAATTGAAAGGCCGTTTTCTTTGCACTGTTTAATTAATTCAAAGGAACTTGCAAACGGAAAAGGTAAGGGTTTTTGCTGCTTTTCCAACGACATGTCTTTAACAGATTGAAAGTCCTCTTCTTTGACAATGAATCCACCGCCAATAGAGTAATAGGTTTGACTAATAACAAGTTGTTTATTTTGGTAGGCATGAATGGTCATACCATTTGAATGCAAAGGTAAGGTTTTACGGCGATGAAATACAATAGCGCCTTCCCGAGGAAACTTGACTTTGTGGATACCGAATAAGTTAATTTGTTGAGACTGCTGAATGTCAGATAACCACGTTTCAACCTTGGATACGTCAACGGTTTCTGGGTCGAATCCCATTAAGCCTAAAATCACTGCTTTTCCGGTGCCGTGACCTTTTCCGGTTTGACCAAGAGAGCCAAATAGTTCAACACAAACTTGATCAACGTTGGATAGCAAATTGTCTGAAGATAGTTGCTGACAAAAGGCATTTGCGGCGCGCATGGGTCCTACTGTATGTGAACTCGATGGGCCGATACCAATACTAAACATGTCAAAAACGCTGATCATTACCGTATTTTCCTCGCTAAAATGAATATCACAATACTATGCTGATAGTTACTCAGGAGGGCAAGTGTTTACAGGGGATTTTTAGACGAGAATTGTTAATGACAGCGTAAATAAAACTTATACAGTCTAATCTAGGGATTCATAATCTATGTGATTTGACAGCAGTCTGACGAACGAAGCTGTTGCTCCCCAAATGGTTTTATCCTGCCAAGTGATAAAATAAATAGGATGTTTAATTTGGCCGCGATTGACCCAGTGAATAAAATGATTTTGTTTGTTTATAAGGTGTAATAAGGGCACTTCAAACACATTGTCAACTTCGTTTCTATCCAGAATGAGTTCAAACTCAGGTTGTACAAAACTCAAAAAAGGCGTGACTTCAAAACGGCTGACAGTACGATATTTGGGTAAGCTACCAATGAGGGTTATTTTCTCTGGGGTAAGTCCGATTTCCTCTTCTGTTTCCCGCAGCGCGGTGTGAGCCAGGTCAATATCGCTTTTCTCTAGTTTCCCACCTGGAAAGCTAACTTGACCGGGGTGATTTTTTAAATGCATAGCTCGTTGGGTGAATAAAACGGTTAATTGATCTGCGCGCTCTATAATTGGGATCAGAACAGCAGCAGGTTTACCTATTTCAGTTAACGGGAAATCTGCTTCTGGTTTAATTTTTCTAATATGTTGAAAGCGACGAATAAATTCTTCTTTATTCATAGGTCGTTTTCCAAAATGGGTAAAATTTTCGACACCTTATCTAAACTTTCTTGATATTCATCTTCAGGAGCTGAATCTAAAACAATTCCACCTCCTGCCCAACAATATATCTGTGAATCTTCACATAATAAAGTACGAATACAAATACTTGTATCCATATCACCGTTTCTATTTATATAACCAATACTGCCGCAATAGATATTTCTTCTATGAGGCTCTAACTCATCAATTATTTGCATGGCTCGTATTTTAGGTGCACCAGTGATGGAACCGCCCGGAAAAGCACCTTGTAACAAGCTTAGACTATCATCACTGCTATTTAATCTTCCAGTAACCGTACTCACAAGGTGATGAACCGCTTCAAAGGATTCTATGGCAAAAAGCTCAGGGACTTGAATCGAGTGGTCTTCACAGGCTTTACTCAAATCATTTCGTAATAAATCCACTATCATTAAATTCTCAGCTCGATCTTTTGTTGAGTTTTTTAAAGCTTCGATATTGCTTAGATCTGTGTTTGGGTTTGTTGAGCGGGGGCGTGTGCCTTTTATAGGTTGGCTTTCCACTTGGCTGTCTTTTACCTTTAAAAACCGTTCCGGCGAAATACTTAACACAGTGCTGTTTACAAGTTGAATGTAAGCAGAAAAAGGAGCTTGATTGGACTTTCTAAGTGTTAGGTAGGCTTGCCAAGTCGATCCACTAAACTGTGCGTGAAAACGTTGCGCCAAATTGACCTGATAACAATCTCCTGCGCGCAAGTAATCTAGAATATTTTGCAGCTTAGCCACATACTCATTCTTTAACATATTTGATTGCCAAGGCGTTTTCAATTGCCATTTCCCCTGAGTTTTTTCACACAAAGGACGGTTCAATAGGCTTTCAATTTCTGCTGTAGTTGGCGCCGGCAGGCTAGGGATATCTGTTAGGTAAAATAATCCAGTGTGGTTGTCTTTGATGACACTCCAACTATAAATGCCTACAGCCATGTCAGGGCTTTGATAGACACTTTTTGCAACGTTAGGCAAGGTTTCATAACAACGACCTAAGTCGTAACCAAAATAGCCCATGGCACCGCAGGTAAAAGGTAATAGGCGATCTCTGTCTTTAGCTGTTGGCTGCTCTTTGGGAAGGCTTGATTGCAGCAAGGTTCGTAAAATGGCAATGGGTTGGCCGGTTATTTTTTCCACTTTTTCTATCGGCGAATAATCATTTAGATGATCATAGAAGTACTCAATTTCACAAGAATTTTGATATGCGGTTATCGCAGCAATAGGTTTGGCGACAAAAATATCAAAACGCGCATTTTTGTGGGTGCTATTTGCTGAATCCAGCAAAATAGACCATTTAGATTGACAGTAATGGGCAAACAATTCCGTGATGTCTGTGGAGGGTGGAATAGCAAGTGTTTGAATACGAGAGCTTTTACAAGCGCTATGCTGCATGAAAATTTTACCAACAAATTTAAATTATACGCGTTTAGCGATGGAGCAATTGATTCCAAGAGGGTATCATATTGGCGGATATTTAAGACACAAAAAACTTCCCTACAATTGATTTAGAGGCACCTATGGCACTCATTCGTCAGCAAGATTTAATTGATAGCATTGAAGATGCATTACAATTTATTTCCTATTATCACCCTATAGATTATGTAAAAGCGGTAGAAGCGGCTTACAACAGAGAGCAAAGTCAGGCAGCAAAAGATGCCATGGCGCAGATTCTAATTAACTCTCGTATGTCTGCTGAAGGTAAACGTCCCCTTTGCCAAGATACAGGTATTGTTACCTGTTTTGTTAAGGTTGGAATGGGCGTGCAATGGGATAAGACTGACATGACGGTTCAACAAATGGTCGATGAAGGAACTCGTCGTGCTTACCTCAATCCTGACAACCCACTTAGAGCGTCGATTGTATCTGACCCTGCAGGTGCGCGTAAAAACACTAAAGATAACACCCCGGCAGTAGTACATATTGATATGGTACCAGGTGAAGGTATTGAAGTGATGATCGCGGCTAAAGGCGGCGGCTCTGAAAATAAATCAAAAATGGTGATGCTTAATCCAAGTGATGACATCGCTGATTGGGTGGTCAAAACCCTACCCACAATGGGCGCGGGCTGGTGTCCGCCAGGCATGTTAGGAATAGGAATTGGTGGTACTGCGGAAAAAGCTGCAGTATTGGCCAAAGAAAGCTTAATGGATCCTGTTGATATTCAAGAGTTAATGGAACGCGGCGCAGAAACTACTGAAGAAAAACTGCGTTTGGATATATTTAAAAAAGTTAACGACCTTGGTATCGGTGCACAAGGGTTAGGTGGGTTGACCACTGTTGTAGATATCAAAATTAAATCAGTGCCTACCCATGCAGCGTCAAAACCTATTGCTATGATCCCCAATTGTGCTGCTACTCGTCACGCTCATTTCCATCTTGATGGCAGTGGCCCGGCTGAATTGACGCCACCTAAATTAGAAGACTGGCCAGATATCACTTGGGAAGTGGGTGAAAATACCCGCCGAGTGAATTTAAATGAAGTGACCAAAGAAGATATTTTGGATTGGAAAGTAGGTGAAACAGTTTTACTTTCAGGCAAAATGTTGACCGGTCGTGATGCCGCTCATAAACGCATTCAAACCATGATGGACAATGGTGAAGGGCTACCTGAGGGGGTAGACCTTACAAACCGCTTTATTTATTACGTTGGCCCAGTTGATGCTGTTGGTGATGAAGCCGTTGGTCCCGCAGGCCCAACTACCGCCACGCGCATGGATAAGTTTACTGACATGATGCTGGAAAAAACTGGTTTGATAGGCATGATCGGTAAAGCCGAGCGCGGACCTGCAACTGTGGATAGCATTGCTAAACACAAAGCCGTTTATTTAATGGCCGTGGGCGGCGCAGCGTACCTAGTATCAAAAGCGATTAAAAAGTCACGTGTGGTTGCATTTGAAGATTTAGGTATGGAAGCAATCTACGAATTTGATGTTGAAGATATGCCAGTAACCGTTGCTGTGGATAGTAGTGGCGCAAATGCCCACGAAACTGGGCCGGCTATTTGGAAAGTGAAAATAGAGGAATCATACAAGGCGTAATTATCGTCTATTTAAACGCTACAAGAGTGCATCTCGCCTGGGATGCACTCATTTTCTTGACTCGAAAGCTTCGTAATATGTACCCACCATCAATAATTAGAATCCGTTAATATGAATGTAGATTTAGATCAAAATACCATTTTACTGTTAGTCAGTGCCGCATTTGTAGGACTGTTATTTGGGGCGCTTATTACCAACATTATAAATCGTCAAAAGCACTCTGCTGACAAAGAAGAGCTACAATTACAGCAAGAACTCAATCGTCAACAACTTGAAAGGCAAATTCTGCAGCAGCATGATGAACTTGAAAAGATGCAGGCAAAAATTGACCAGGCTCATGAACAGCAACTTATAGCACAGCGAAAATTTGGTGAATTGGAACAAAAAGATTTACAAATAGAGCAGTTATCTAAGCAGCTAGTAACTTGGCAAGAAAACGCGCAAAAGGCCAACGACAAATCTAATAAATATTATTCCCAACTTGAATCCCAAGGGGCCAGTTTTGCCCAAGAACGAATCGCCTTAGAAGATAAACTAGATTTACTGACTAGCGCTGAAAAACGCTTGCAGGAACAATTCGAAAATTTAGCCAATAAAATATTTGAACAAAAACAACAGAAGTTTACACAATCCAGTCAAGCAGGATTAGATGCGCTACTATCGCCTCTTAAAGAACAAATAGAAGGCTTTAAAAAGCAGGTTTCCGATCAATATGTAAAAGAGGGGCAAGAACGGGCCTCTCTTAAAACAGAAATTTTAGGACTTAAACAGCTAAACCAGCAAATTACCCAAGACGCTGCTGCGTTAACCAAAGCCCTCAAAGGCGACAATAAACAACAAGGGAATTGGGGCGAGGTTGTTTTAGAGCGCATATTAACCGAGTCTGGATTGCGGGAAGGGCATGAATTCGATACTCAGGTGAGCCTGAAAAATGAATCAGGAAAACTGTATCAGCCGGATGTAGTGGTGCACCTACCCAACGACAAAGACATTGTGATTGATTCCAAAGTATCACTGGCTGATTACGAACGTTATTTTAATTGTCAGGATGATGATCTTGCCCGCCAGCAATTTTTGCAGGCCCATACCCAGTCTATTCGCAACCACATTAAGGGCTTAGGGAAAAAGGACTATCAAGATCTAAAAGGCATACGCACCCTCGATTACGTGTTGATGTTTATTCCCATCGAATCGGCGTTTTTAGTCGCCATAGATCAAGCCCCAGACTTGGTTAAGTTGGCGTTGGACAACAATATTATGTTGGTTAGCCCTACCAACTTACTAGTGGCTCTGCGGACCATAAATAACATTTGGCAATACGAATATCAGAATCAAAATGCCCAGAAAATTGCCTCACAAGCCGCCAAGTTGTATGACAAATTCCACGGTTTTGTAGATGATATTGAAAAAATCAGTAAATCCGTCGAAACGGTACAGAAACATGTAGATGCAGCCACCAATAAATTGGTCTCAGGGAAAGGAAATCTTGTTCGTCAAATAGAACAATTCCGCGAATTGGGGGTGCAAACCAATAAACGCCTTAAACAAGAATTAGTTGAACAAGCACAAGAGGATAAAGGCGAAAGTTAAGGGGATAAAAAGTATTCGTACTTATAAGTGTCCGTACTTAGGATAACGGGCTGATTGACAGCCCGTTATTGAAGCTGAAGAGCGTACTGCTCATCAGCATAATAAAAGTAAGTTAATCTTCCACTTTTACGGCCCACATATCGTGCTCGTCAGCATGAATTATTTGTCCCCAAATTAGATCGCCAGGGTTAACGTCAAATTCATCAGTTAAATAAACCTGCCCATCTATTTCTGGAGCATCTGCGAAACAACGTCCTACAGCGCCTTCGCTGGTTACTTCGTCTATCAGAATTTGATATTCCAAGCCTATTTTTTGTTGCAGCTTTTCCGCACTGATTTGAGATTGCAGAGCCATAAAGCGTTCAAACCTTTCTTGTTTAACTGCTTCGGAAACTGGATCCGGTAAATCATTCGCTTTAGCTCCCTCAACGTCCGAGTATTTAAAGCAACCAACTCGGTCTAATTGAGCTTCACTTAAAAAGTCCAAAAGCTGTTGAAACTCTTCTTCTGTCTCGCCAGGAAAACCTACAATAAAAGTGGAGCGGATGATTAATTGTGGGCAAATGGCTCGCCAAGCTTTAATGCGCTCTAAGGTTTTCTCAGCCGCCGCTGGACGTTTCATTAGCTTGAGTATTCTAGGAGTGGCATGTTGAAAAGGGATATCCAAATAAGGCAATATTTTCCCTTCCGCCATTAATGGAATTACTTTATCAACTGAAGGGTAGGGGTAAACATAGTGCAAACGCACCCAAATGCCCATTTCCGCCAGCTTTTTACATAACCCTAGCATGTCGGTTTTCACCGGCATTCCATCCCAGAAACCCGTTTGATATTTTACATCAACACCGTAAGCGCTAGTATCTTGAGAAATGACCAATAGCTCTTTGACTCCGGCATTTTTCAATCGAGTGGCTTCATCTAAAATGTCACCCACAGGACGACTAACTAGATCTCCTCGCATTGAAGGAATGATGCAAAAAGTACATCTATGATTACAGCCTTCGGAAATCTTTAAATAGGCGTAATGTTTAGGGGTAAGCTTAATGCCATGGTCTGGCACAAGCTGCATAAAAGGGTCGTGTTTAGGTTTCGGTAGATGTGAATGAACTTGCTCGACTACGCTTTCATATGCGTGCGGGCCAGTAATCGCCAATACATTGGGATGGACTTCACGAATTTCGTCTTCTTTGACTCCTAAACACCCAGTGACTATGACTTTGCCATTCTCTGCAAGCGCTTCTCCTATGGTATCCAATGATTCTTGCACTGCAGAATCGATAAATCCACAGGTGTTTACAATCACTAGTTCCGCGTCATTGTAAGTTGGTACGACGTCATATCCTTCGGTGCGTAACTGAGTCAAAATACGTTCCGAATCGACTAAGTTTTTAGGGCAACCTAAGCTAACAAACCCTATCTTGGTTCCCGAAGCTGCTTTATTTGCAGTATTTGATTCCAAGACCTTCACTGGTGTTTCAAGGGTTGTGGTTTGCTTGGGGTTAACGATTTCTACGGTCATCTTGCGCCTTGTGCTGTAACTAGTGTTGTTTAAACAGATTGGTTTAAACATTAAAATACGGAATTAATCTAACTTGCAGTCAATATAGACTGTCTTAGCTGAATTGATTATTTAACGCGCAGGATTATACAGGATTGTCCTTTGTGACGATAGCGCCTAATAAAAACTTAAACAAAGCTGATTTTAAGTTTAATGCTACAGTTGCAAGACCTTTACTCATTTAATCGGCTTCTCCAAACCATTGATTCTATCTTGTGCTTAAAACTATAAAGAATTAAACTAAACGTAAGGGTTTTAAGGGGCTCCAGTGTTTAGCTTTAAAACAAAAATCAAGTAACAAAAAATAATAAAAAGAATGATTAAATTATGCTGAATAACTGCTTCTCTTTAACTACTAATCGGATATTATCTTGATTATAAAGCTAGTCTATTTTTGTTTTTTTATTGTATTGCTGATTACGTCATCGGTAGGTTTTGCTGACGAAATTAGTGAGATTGATAACTTTATTCTGACCTCTACTGTGGCTCCCTATGATTGTCCTGAAGATGATGCGAATCTAGCAATTGATCGCCATTTAAATTTTCCTGAGTTGAGCGATACGCAACGATTCCAACTTATGGTGATGAAAACCCATTGGCAAATTTGTGTTGGTAAACATGAGGAAGCTAAACAGGCTTTAATTGAGCTTCTCAATAACGCCGATGTCAATCAAACCATGGAATATTATGCATCGGCCACTTATCAGTTAGGTTTCATTTATGATGTCCAAGAAAATTTAGAACGCTGTGCGCTTTATGAAAAAGCAGAGCAGCTCTCCAGTGACAATTTTGAAGGGATCAATTTAAGCGCGCAATTGGGCTTGATCACTGTGTGTCATGCCGACATGGATGATGGTGTCAAACTTGGAAAAATGTATGCTTTGTTAGAAACCTATGCACTGAAAAATGATCAGGCGGCTTTAGCTCACATCCATAACAATATAGGTCTTCTTTACGCATCACTTGGTCAGCAAGTTTTAGCCGCTGAACAATTTCAGAAGTCTTATGAATTAGGTTTGAACACTTACACAAGTTCCAATTTGCTCGCCACACTTATGAGTGTCATTTCGTCTCATATGGCCGCTGGGAATTTTGAAAAAGCCGAACAAGCAATACAAGAGTTTAAGCGCGTAAACCTCTCTGTCGACACTGCGTTATCTAACGTCTGGTTGTATTTTGCCGAAGCCGGTTATCATTATCGAACCAATAACATTGAGCAATTACGCTATAGTTTGGCGAAGTGGAAAATCTATCTTGATTCCATAAACAGTTCCACATTTAACAGTTTGTATCGTTGGTATAGTGCGGTTGTGTGTTACGAGGATAATGATGTTGAATGCCTACAACAATTTTTAGAAGATGAACAAAATACCAGTGATGGTTATAAATTATTTATTAATAGAAATAAGGATTATTTGAAGTTCATCGTACAAATACACTTGTTTTTAGGTGATATTGAAGGCGCTGAAAAGGCCTTTGATACATTTTCAGATGTAATGATCAATAAGACAGTTGAGCAGCAAGAATCAGGTAAAATACTTGGTGTTGCCAATTTGCATAGTCAAATACAAAGCTTAGAGGCTAGTTTACAAGCATCGAAGCTTGAGCGTATACAAACCATCGTCATCATCGTCAGTGTGCTTTTGGTTATTATTGTGGCAATTATATTTTGGTTACGACACCGCTACCTGAATAGTTTGTCCTTTGATACGGTTACTAATCTTTTAAATAGTAAAGCGGCCCTGGCTAAAATTAGACGCGTCCCAGAGCCCTCACCAGGGCGCACTAATGCTTTAGCGTTATTTGATTTAGGCAATTTCCGCGATGTGAATCGGCAAATAGGCGCGACCAATAGCGAATTGGCGTTAAAGCAAATATCTTTAACCCTTAGTCAGGTAACACGTGATAGAGATATTTTAGGACGATTTGCACCAGAACAATTCATAGTTTGTTTGACGGATATAGAAGAAGATTCAGCCAAATCATTTTTTGAACGTATGCGATATGCATTGGAAAACACAATTTTAGGGGAACAACAGGGTCAGCAAGTAAGTATACGTTCTAGTATGAGTATTTATATTTCTAGTGGAACATTTGTTGATTTAGATGAAGTGCTTGATGACATGTTATTGTCCCTAGGAATTCAAACTGAAAGCGAATAATTTGTGTTGGCTCAACTCAGGGTTTGATCCCCTAAAATCTATAAACGCCTAAGATGTCGAAATTGTTATTACCCTTAAATCATTATGATGAAGCCGGAAGAATTAAACCTCCTCGTTTTTTTTGGTGGAGTTGTTTATTTCTTGCAAAAAGCTACGTTATTTTTGTGCTTTCTCTCAGTAACTTCCGTGATGCAGACGGATTACTTGAAATATTTTATCCACAAAAAAGCGAGCTATACATCGGTTTTGGGATTGGTGGGGGAGCGCTTCTTGCCATCATCATAGTGGCATACAGAGAAAAGTGGTGGGATGGCAAGTGGCAATTTGTTCGACGCTTAATTAAACCTTGCTTGATTATGACCGTATTACTCGACTTAGCCCATCAAATGCAAATTTCGGTCAGTCAGTATTGGCAATTTTCTTGGCCTGTGGCGTTAATGATGTTGGTTGATATTGTGGTGTTATATTGGATTTTAAAAAGTCGACATTTACGCTACATGATAGCCGATTGGGCCGATAAACAGCCCACATAATTGTTTTTGAGGTTATTGAACGCTGTTTGCGACAGCTTGTTGAAAGTAATCTTGAACACTAATTTGACTGTCATTAACCAGTCTTTGATAACAAATGCCAGCAAAAGCATAAGATTTCCCAGAATACTCCATTACCACATAGGGCGCATCTTTGTCAGATTCATCATAGCGCCAATTTCCGCCAACGAGTTGTTTAAAAACTTCGCCTAGATATGCACCATAAATATTAGATATCGTGAACACTGCATCATTTTCCAAAGCTTGATCTTTGTATCTTTCGATCCAGGCTAAAATTACATCGTCGACTAAAGCGATACTTTCAACTGAGCCATCTAATACAAGTTTAAATTCATCCAACGTCGTATCAATCGCGTTTTGAGCACTGTCTGCCATCAACTGATTGAGTTCTTCTTGGGTCATGCGCATGAAGCATCCTTAATATGAATATTGTCTATTACAGTAACGTGATTGTGGCGATATATTCGCTTTTTGTCTAATTTTCCAATGGATTTAATTAGTGCACAGTTTGATATCGGCAAACTGGCTCATTTCTTTTCTTAAAGATTTGTTATTTTTGTTTTTTAATTCCATTAGGCCGTTAAATTCGTTAGGTTGATCCCAAAGCCTCTAAGAAGCGTAACGCTCATATGAAGTATGCATTTGTTCTACCAACAACCGCTCTTTTTGCTTTGGGGCTAATTGCCACTCTGGTGCACTTTGATGTTATTCCACCAGGTCTCGCCATTCTAGAGGATTTAAAGTCATCTTTTGGAGAGTACTTTTATGTATTAATTTTCTGCATTATCTTAGCTGAATCAATTGTCTATGTTGGATTCTACTTTCCTGGGCAGTTTTTTGCGGTAGTGTTGGTGATTTTATCGAAACCAAGTATCACAGATATTCTCTGGTTGACCTTAGCTATGGTGGCCGCCGCCACGTTAGGTTCTTTTATTAATTACCGTTTAGGGCGCTTAAGTAGTGACCATAAAACTGGTCATTCATCTACTAGTTTGAAAGCGCTTTTATTAGCTATGGTGCATATTAACTCATTGGCTTTTTTTATGTTTAATCAAGGCAGTAACAGAAAGACGATAAAAGTGGTTTGGATGGCAGGGTTACTCAACCTACCTTATTACTTAGTTCTAATTACTGGTACGGCATTGTTAAGTGAAGAAATAATGCAAGTTGCTGAAAGCACATGGTTAATGATTTCAATGGTTTTGGTTTGGTTGGTTGTCGCTATTATATTAGACATTAAACAGTGGCGCGCCGCACAACACTAAGCTGAAATTTTGTCGCAATTGAGTTTAACCTATACCCCCAAGAACTTATTGATTGCTCGAGATGCGGCAAAAAATCCAAAACATGCCGTCACTGAAACCGATGCTCCAAAACCACTGTTGCAATCCAATCGCGCACTACTTTGAGCGTCTGATTTTTGGCACGATACGCTACCATCTCCTTGCGGATAACGCAGATGTTCAGTGGAATAAACACATTCAACAGCAAAACGCCTTTTAGGATTCTGACTAAAGTTGTGAAATCGTCTTAACTGGTTTCGAAGCTTTGCTGCAAGGGGATCTTGAATAGTTTTAGATAGATCAGCAATGGTTATTCTAGTTGGATCAATTTGACCGCCAGCACCACCAGTAGTGATGATTTTTATTTTATTTCGTTTACAGTGGGCGATTAAAGCCGCTTTTGCAGGCACGCTATCAATGGCATCGATGACATAATCAAATTCTTTGTTTATGTAATCTTGTAAGTTATCAGCAGTGATAAAATCTTCTATACAATTTACTGCGCAATCAGGGTTAATTTGTTTAATGCGCGCAGCCATAACCTCAACTTTAGCTTCACCAATGGTATTGCTCAAAGCATGAATTTGTCGATTAGTATTGGTGGTACAAATATCGTCTAAATCAATTAAGGTAATTTTCCCTAAGGCTGTGCGGGCTAATGCTTCAGCCGCCCAGGTTCCTACACCACCGATCCCTACCACACAAAAGTGAGCATTTTTTAGACGTTGTGTTTCGTTAACACCATAAAGTCTTTCGGTGCCGCCGAAACGGGATTTTTGTTCCTGCATAGATGAGTTTTGTTTGTTATATGGTAATTTTGGCGCAGTATATCAATTACTAACAATATTGCTAATTTAAGTAATCAGGAGACGTTAAAAGTTTGCAACGTAAAAGTAAAAATAGTGATTGTATTTTAGTTAATTCGCATGTTTTTAAGTTTATGAGTATTCAGTTGTTGATTACTAAGCGCAGCTTTTATAGCATGCTTTTATCTATCTTTGTGGAACGGATGGTTTCAGGAAAATGACGGGCTCTAATACGTGTATTAGGAGTAAGTCATGGGTCTAGGCATCATTAAAATATAAAAAAGGAAAAATACATGAAACCAGTTGTACTGGCGGGCGGATCTGGAAGTAGATTGTGGCCAAAATCACGAGCTGCATTGCCAAAGCAGTTTTTAGCGTTAACCGATGAAAACACCATGTTGCAAAATACTATCAGCCGTCTAGATGGTTTAGATATGGACCCTGCAATTTTTATCTGTAACGAAGCTCACCGCTTTCTTGTCGCTGAACAATTACGCCAACAAGGCAGGGAACACGGCGGAATATTACTTGAGCCTGTAGGTCGTAATACTGCTCCTGCTATCGCATTAGCTGCGTTACAAGCGTGCAGCGAAGGTGAAGATCCTGTGTTACTGGTTTTGGCCGCTGACCATCTTATTAAAGACAATAAAACTTTCCATAAAGCGATACAACACGCTAATGCATTGGCCGAACAAGGTAAGTTAGTTACCTTTGGTATAGTGCCAGACTGTGCCCATATCGGTTACGGCTATATTCGCAGAGGTGAACAGTTAAACCATTCTGAGACCGGCTTCGCAGTGTCTCAATTTGTTGAAAAACCTGATATGGAAACCGCCGAAAAGTATGTTGCAAATGGCGATTACTTTTGGAATAGCGGCATGTTTATGTTCAAAGCGAGCCGTTACTTGCAAGAGCTAGAAAAATTTGCACCTGAAATGCTCAAAGTATGTAAAGAGGCGATTTCATCTGAGTCTAAAGATTTAGACTTTGTGCGCGTTGATGCCGATATTTTTGCCACTTGCCCAGATGATTCAGTTGATTATGCGGTAATGGAAAAAACCGATGATGCCGCTATGGTTCCTCTTGATGCTGGCTGGAATGATGTTGGTAGTTGGTCATCTTTATGGGAAACGGCTGACAGCAAAGATGCGCAAGGTAATGTTTGTGTGGGTGACGTTATGTTAACTAACACAAACAATAGCTACATTAATTCAGAGCAGCGCTTAATTGCTGTGGTTGGGTTAGATGATGTAGTTGTGGTAGAAACCAAAGATGCTATTTTGGTCGCCAACAAGAACAAAGTTCAAGATATAAAAACAGTTGTGAATGAACTCAAAGCACAACATCGTCCTGAGTTTGAGTTCCACCGAGAAGTGTTCAGACCTTGGGGAAGCTACGACTCCATTGATAATGGTGAGCGATTCCAAGTGAAACGTATTACCGTAAACCCCGGCGAAAAATTATCAGTGCAAATGCACCATCACCGCGCAGAGCATTGGATCGTTGTTTCAGGTACAGCAAAAGTAACTAATGGTGAAGAAACCTTCTTAGTGACTGAAAACGAGTCCACTTATATACCAATTGGTATTGTCCATGCGTTAGAAAACCCAGGAAAAGTACCCCTTGAACTTATTGAAGTGCAATCAGGAAGTTATTTAGGTGAAGACGACATTGTGCGTTTTTCAGATAGATATGGTCGCACAGCGAAGTAATTAAGGACTCAAGATGCAAATAAGTTGTTTTAAAGCTTACGATATTCGTGGCAAGTTACTTGAGCAATTAGACGAAAATGTTGCTTACCGCATAGGCCGTGCTTATGCCGAGTATTTAAAAGCCGACAAAGTCGTTGTGGGTGGTGATGTTCGTCACACCTCGGCACCGTTAAAATTAGCATTGAGTGCTGGTTTAGTAGATGGTGGCGCTAATGTGATTGATTTAGGCATGACCGGTACTGAGGAGATTTACTTCGCTACCAAACACTTAGGAGTGGATGGTGGTATAGAAGTTACCGCTAGTCACAATCCAATCGATTACAATGGAATGAAGTTAGTTAAAAGCGAATCTCGCCCTATTAGTGGTGATACTGGATTGTTTGCGATTAAAGATATTGCTGAACAATATGACCAAGAGACTGTTGAGTCGCGTTTGAGCTTTTTCTCGGATAAACGCTGTAGTAATGAAGCTTTTCTAAAAGGTGAGGGCAGTGTTTCGGCTGAAAAGCTCACCGCCTCTGGCAAATATTCACAGCGCTCTTGTTTGCCGGCCTATGTTGAACATATGCTTTCTTATGTCGATCTAAATAACTTCAAGCCTCTGAAACTGGTAGTCAATGCGGGTAACGGAGCGGCAGGAAAAGCCTTAGATAGTATTGAACAACAACTTAAAGCCCTCAATATCCCCATTGAGTTCATTAAAGTGCATCATCAACCAGATGGTGACTTTCCTAATGGTATTCCCAATCCATTATTACCTGAAAGCCGCGCGGATACCGCTGATGCTGTTATTGCCCATAAAGCAGATATGGGGATTGCTTGGGACGGTGATTTCGACCGCTGCTTTTTGTTTGATGAAAAAGGTGAATTTGTTGAAGGTTATTACATCGTTGGTTTGTTAGCGAAAGCGTTTTTAGATAAAGATGCCTCAAGCAAAATCATTTACGACCCGCGGGTATATTGGAATACCGAAGATATTGTGAAAACCGCCGGTGGCACGCCAATTAAAAGTAAAACTGGGCATGCTTTTATTAAAGAAAGAATGCGTAAAGAGGATGCTGTTTACGGTGGCGAAATGAGTGCACATCACTATTTTCGTGATTTCGCTTATTGCGACTCAGGTATGATCCCTTGGTTATTGGTCGCAGAGTTAATTTGCACCAGCGCGCAACCTTTATCTGCATTAGTGAAACAGCGCATTGCGGCTTTCCCATCTTCTGGTGAAATTAATAGCTTATTAGAAGACGCTGATGCTGCACTTGACCGTGTTATAGCAAAATATCAGCCTATGGCAGAGGTCATTGATGATACTGACGGTGTGGGACTGGAGTTTGGCAATTGGCGATTTAATCTAAGAAAATCGAATACTGAGCCTGTTATCCGATTAAATGTTGAATCCTCAGGGGATATTGCCTTGATGGAGGAAAAAACAGCTGAGTTATTGGAGATTATTCGCGCTTAATTCAGTTGTGCTGTATTTAAACGTAAATAAAAAATAGCCCTTATGGGCTATTTTTTTTGGGTAATGAATGATGGTCGAGACGCATTGTTGCAACTATCGAGACATTTGTTGAATTATCCAAATAATCATTAAATGGCTGCCGATGGTAATTGCGGTTAAACGGATACGCAATGAGCGATACCATGAGGCGAGGGTAGAGAGTTTAAACTCGTAGAAAATGACTAGGGTATAGCTGCAAGCTAAGGTAATTAGCGCGATAACCGGAGGTAACCAAATTACACTCAGCCAAGCAATAATTGATGGCAGCATTGCCATGTATAATAAGGTTACAGAGCGTTCTTTGTTAATTCCATCAAACCATAATACTCCACCTAAAAATGATAAAATTATTGCAGAATATTGAATGAAAAAGTCTACGCCTTCAAAGTAAGAGACGGTTTCCCAAAGTATAAAAAAAGGCAGCATGATAAAGGGGATTAATCCTGCGTAACCTAATATTTTGGCGTGGTATTTAAGCATTTTTATCACTTTTTGTAATGTTATATATTTGTTACGTCAACAATGACGACAAGTTTAATCATTTTTAAAGAAAAATTAACGTAAAAATCTAAGGTATTGAAGAAGCATAAGTTTCTAATTAATTAAAAGGAAAAAAAATAGCGCCAATTGGCGCTATTTTTAACATTACTAACTGGTTACTTTTTAATTGGGTTGTACTTTCTTACGTTTTCACCAGTATAAAGCTGGCGAGGACGACCAATTTTTTGACCAGGTTGACTTAGCATTTCATGCCAATGAGATACCCAACCAACAGTTCTTGCTAAGGCAAAAATACAGGTAAACATGTTAGTTGGAATACCGATTGCCTTAAGAATGATACCTGAATAAAAATCCACATTTGGGAAAAGCTTTTTCTCAGCGAAATACGGGTCGCTTAATGCAATTTTCTCAAGTTCCATTGCTACATTTAACAATGGATCGTCAATATTCATTTCTTCAAGTACTTCGTGACAGCTTTCACGCATTACAGTTGCACGAGGATCGTGGTTTTTGTAAACACGGTGACCAAAGCCCATTAATCTGAACGGGTCATTTTTGTCTTTAGCACGAGCAATAAACTCTGGAATACGGTCAACACTACCAATTTCTTGCAACATGTTTAAGCATGCTTCGTTAGCTCCACCATGAGCTGGACCCCATAACGATGCAACACCAGCGGCGATACATGCGTAAGGGTTAGCACCAGATGAACCGGCAAGTCTAACTGTAGACGTTGAAGCATTTTGTTCGTGATCCGCATGTAACGTAAAGATACGATCCATAGCGCGAGAAACAGCAGGGCTGATTTCATAATTTTCAGCAGGTACAGAAAACATCATGTTTAAGAAGTTTTCTGCATAACTTAGATCATTTCTTGGATAAACAAAGGGTTGACCAACGTTATATTTGTAACACATTGCTACTAAAGTCGGCATTTTCGCGATTAAGCGGTATGCACTTCTTAAGCGTTGTTCAGGATCTGAAATATCCAAATCATCGTGATAGAAGCTAGAAAGAGCACCAACTGTGCCACACAACATGGCCATTGGGTGAGCATCTCTGCGGAAGCCTCTAAAGAAATTTGTTAATTGATCGTGAACCAAAGTGTGACGCGTAATGGTGTTTTTAAAATCAGCATACTCTTCTGAAGTTGGCGTTTTGTCATGTAATAACATGTAACAAACTTCAATATAATCAGCATCTCTTGCCAATTCTTCGATTGAATAACCTCTATGAAGCAATACGCCTTTAGCTCCATCAATGAAAGTGATGGATGATTCGCAAGAACCAGTAGCCATGAAACCAGGGTCGAAAGTGAAGTAACCGCTAGAGCCTAATGCTCGAACATCTATTACGTCGTTCCCAGCAGTTCCCGAAAGTACCGGAAGTTCTACCTCTTTGTCGCCTACTTTTAAAATGGCTTTAGTTTCTGCCATAAGATGTTCTCCTTAGACTAAGTTCTTAAACTGTTAAAAATATATACAATAATAACAGCCATGAAAAAAAGTGTGCTATTTGTACTTAGAAAGTTAGCTCAAGTCAATTTTAATACACGAATGTTTAATATTTATTCTCAAAATGTATCTAGAATCAACATAATTACCCAAATCCAGAATTAAACCGTTTTTATCTAGAACAAAAATTGTAATTAATCTCAACGCTGGATATACTTTACGACACTAAATGAAAAAAACGCTTAGTTGTTAAAGGTTTAATAGTTAATTAACAAAGTGTTAACAGTTAGGTTTGCTTAACTCTATTTTTCGTTTATGCACTATACAACAAAATAACTTTAAATAAATGCGTCAAACCTCAACAATGATTACAGGCACATAAAGTGAAAAAACAAAGACCAGTCAATCTTCAACTCAATACGATAAGTTTTCCCCCTTCAGCTATAGTTTCTATTTTACATCGGGCAACCGGTGTTGCTATGTTCTTCGCTCTGATTTTTGTGATCTGGGCGTGGGCTGTATCTGTATCATCCTTAGATGGATTTAATACAGTGCAAGAAGTAATGGCAGGGCCTCTTGGTAAATTCGTTGCTATCGGTACCTTATCCGCCTTGACCTATCATATCCTTGGCGGTATCCGTCACGTGATTATGGATATGGGTCACTGGGAAGAAATCGATTCAGGCAACTTAAGCGCGCAAGCCACTATTGGTTTGTGGGTATTAGTGACTATCGTTATAGGAGTTATATTGTGGTAACCGAACAAGCGGGTTTAAAACGTAACGGAGTACAAGATTTTGTTACTCTACGTGCTACGGCACTTATCATAACCTTATTTTCTTTTTACATGACCTATTTTTTCATTGCCACACCCGTGGTGACATTTGAAATTTGGAAAGATTTATTTTCTAGCATATTTATGAAAGTTTTCACTTTCATTACGCTAGTAGCAATTATGTATCATGTAAGAATTGGTCTTTGGCAAGTTTTAACAGACTATGTCAAGGGACCAGGTTTGCGAGCAACGTTACAATATGTTCTTAACATTATTGCATTTGTATATGTTGCAGTTGGTTTATTTGTTTTGTGGGGTGTGTAGTGAGTATTCCGGTTCATGAGTTCGATGCAGTAGTAGTAGGAGCTGGCGGCGCTGGAATGCGAGCAGCTTTACAAATTTCTCAATCAGGCAAGTCCTGTGCGTTACTTTCAAAAGTATTTCCAACACGTTCACATACGGTTTCTGCTCAAGGCGGAATTACAGTAGCGTTAGGTAATGCCCACGAAGATAACTGGGAATGGCACATGTACGATACCGTTAAAGGTTCCGATTATATCGGTGACCAAGATGCTATCGAATATATGTGTAAAACAGGCCCTGAAGCCATTATTGAAATGGAGAACATGGGACTACCATTTTCTCGTTTTGAAGACGGCAGAATTTATCAGCGTCCTTTTGGTGGTCAGTCGCAAAACTTCGGTGGTGAGCAAGGTGCTCGTACTGCAGCGGCAGCCGACCGTACAGGTCACGCATTATTACATTTGCTTTATCAGCAAAATGTTAAAAATAAAACAAAAGTATTCAGTGAATGGTACGCCCTTGATTTAGTCAAAAACCAAAATGGTGATGTAGTCGGTTGTACTGCAATTGATATTGAAAGTGGTGAAGTCGTTTACTTCAAATCTAAAGCGGTTGTATTAGCCACAGGTGGAGCTGGTCGTATCTATGCTTCAACTACTAATGCTCACATTAACACTGGTGACGGTGTTGGTATGGCATTACGAGCTGGTGTACCGGTTCAAGATATGGAAATGTGGCAGTTCCACCCAACGGGTATCGCTGGAGCTGGTACGCTAGTAACCGAAGGTTGTCGTGGTGAAGGTGGTTACCTTCTAAACAAAGACGGCGAACGTTTCATGGAACGTTATGCACCAAACGCGAAAGATTTGGCGGGTCGTGACGTAGTTGCTCGTTCAATGATGACCGAGATTCGTGAAGGGCGCGGTTGTGACGGTCCTTGGGGAACTCACATTAAACTTAAACTCGATCACTTAGGTAAAGATGTACTTGAATCAAGATTACCAGGTATTCTTGAATTGTCTCGTACCTTTGCTCACGTTGATCCGGTTAAAGAACCAATCCCAGTTATTCCTACTTGTCACTATATGATGGGTGGTATTCCAACTAATGTTGATGGCCAAGCTATAAGTATCGATAAAGACGGTAACGAAAAACCCATTGGCGGATTATTCGCTTGTGGTGAAATTGCCTGTGTATCTGTACATGGTGCTAACCGTCTTGGTGGAAACTCGTTATTAGACTTGGTTGTATTTGGTCGCGCTACAGGTCTGCACCTTGGTGAAGCTATCGATAAAATTGATTCTACTGAAGCATCACAAACTGATGTGGAAGAAGCAATGGTACGTTTCAATCGCTGGGAGAGCTCAGAGGTTGGTAAAGGTGAAGATCCAGTTCAAATTAAGAAAGATTTGCAGCAATGTATGCAACTTAACTTCTCTGTATTCCGTGAAGGTGACGCCATGGCCGAAGGTCTTGCTGAACTGAAAGAAATTAGAGAAAGATTGAAATTCGCTCGTCTAGATGACAAGAGTAGCGATTTCAACACTCAACGTATTGAGTGTCTTGAACTTGATAACCTAATGGAAACTGCATTTAGTACTGCAGTAGCTGCGAACTTCAGAACAGAAAGTCGTGGTGCTCATAGCCGTTTCGATTATCCAGACCGTGATGATTCACAATGGTTGTGTCACTCTGTTTATTTACCAGAGTCAGAGTCAATGCTTAAGCGTGACGTGAACATGACACCGAAGCTACGCGAAGCGTTTCCACCTAAAGCTAGAACTTATTAATAGGAGTAACGAAGATGAATCTTACTTTCTCAATATATCGTTACAACCCGGATGTTGATAACGCACCACGCATGCAAGAATACTCGCTTGAAGTGGAAGAAGGGCAAGACATGATGGTGCTTGATGCACTTATCGCCCTTAAAGAACAAGACCCAACGTTGTCATTCAGACGCTCATGCCGTGAAGGTGTGTGTGGTTCTGATGGCGTGAACATGAATGGTAAAAATGGTTTGGCTTGTATTACGCCACTTTCCGCTTTAGGAAAAGGCAAAATCGTAGTACGTCCTTTACCAGGTTTACCAGTGGTACGTGATTTAGTCGTTGATATGAGTCAGTTCTATACTCAATACGAAAAAATTAAACCGTTTTTGATTAATGATGATAATCATCCGCCAGCACGTGAACATCTTCAACTTCCTGAAGAGCGTGCTAAGCTAGATGGTTTATATGAGTGTATACTCTGTGCATGTTGTTCTACTTCATGTCCGTCATTTTGGTGGAATCCAGATAAATTTATTGGACCTGCCGGATTGTTGCACGCTTATCGATTCCTAATCGATAGCCGTGATACAGCCACTGATGCACGACTCAGTGATTTGGATGACGCATTTAGCGTTTTCCGTTGTCACGGGATAATGAACTGCGTTAGTGTTTGCCCGAAAGGACTTAATCCTACTAAAGCTATCGGCCATATTAAGTCGATGCTACTACAACGGGCTGTTTAGTTTAGTCATTTGACACCAGTGGTGTTAATCGTGACAGCAAGTCTAAATAGCCATCCTTCGTAGGATGGCTTTTTTGCTTAAAAAATCAAACCTTTTGGGTTTATTTACTTTAATTTTTTGGATATTTACGCATACTAGATATCCGGTTGTTAGCCTGACTTTTTAAAGGGACAATAATGCAACAAAGCGTGATGAAAGCATGGTGGGATTCTTCACACATGGCTGGCGGCAACGCTGCTTATATAGAAGAACTCTACGAAGCATTTTTGGAAGATCCAAACAGTGTTTCAGAGCAGTGGCGAAGTATTTTCGAAAGTTTGCCTAAAGTTGATGGCGTTGAATTAGATACCAACCATTCTTTAATAAGAGAGCAATTTAAAGCCCTTGCAGCACTAGGTCCAGCGGCCAGAGCAACTAGCAGTGCGCCAGCGAAGGCTGCAAGTAGTGATGAGAAGCAAGTAAGAGTACTGCAACTAATCAATGCTTATCGATTCAGAGGGCATCAACATGCTAATTTAGATCCATTGGATTTATGGAAGCAGCCTAGAGTTCGAGACCTAGAATTATCCCACCACAATTTGACTGAAAAAGATTTCGATACCCATTTTAATGTTGGTTCGTATGCTATTGGTCAAGAAACCATGACATTGAAGGATTTATTCACTTCCTTAAATAGAACCTACTGTGGTTCTATTGGTTCTGAATATATGCACATTACTGATACTGAACAAAAACGTTGGTTACAGCAGCGCTTAGAATCGGTACAGGCAAAACCTGAAATTAGTCGCGATGAAAAAGTTAACATACTTAAAGGCTTAGTCGCCGCTGACGGTATGGAAAAATACTTAGGGGCTAAATTCCCTGGTGCTAAACGCTTTTCATTAGAAGGCGGCGATGCATTAGTTCCTATGCTTAAAGGCTTAATTAGCCATGCTGGTGTAAATGGCGCTAAAGAAGTTGTCATTGGGATGGCTCACCGTGGTCGACTAAATGTTCTTGTGAATGTTTTAGGTAAAAACCCATCTGTGTTATTTGATGAATTCTCAGGAAAGCACGATGAGTCACTAGGTGCTGGTGATGTAAAATACCATGCAGGTTTCTCATCTGACTTTGCGACTGAAGGTGGTAATGTCCATTTAGCGTTGGCCTTTAACCCTTCTCACTTAGAAATTGTAAATCCAGTGGTTATTGGTTCAGTAAGAGCCCGTCTTGATCGCCGTGGGTGTGAAGATGGTTCTACCGTTCTGCCAATTACTATCCATGGTGACTCGGCTATTGCTGGACAAGGTGTTGTTCAAGAGACATTTAACATGTCTCAGACGCGTGGATTTAAAGTGGGTGGAACAGTTAGAATTGTGATAAATAACCAAGTTGGTTTTACCACTTCTAAAACTGAAGATACTCGCTCAACGCAATACTGTACAGATATTGCAAAAATGGTTCAGGCGCCTATATTCCACGTCAATTCTGATGATCCTGAAGCTGTTTTGTTCGTTACCAAACTAGCGTTAGATTATCGTAACACCTTTAAACGTGATGTGATGATTGATTTAGTTTGTTATCGACGTCATGGTCATAATGAAGCTGATGAGCCAAATGCAACACAGCCATTAATGTATCAAAAAATTAAAAAGCATCCTGTTCCCCGTGCATTGTACGCTGATCAATTAACCGCTGAAGGCAGTCTTGATGCCCACGAAGTGGATAAGTTAGTCAGTGAGTACCGAGCAGCCTTGGATCATGGTGCTTGTGTTGTGCCTGAATGGCGTCCGATGACAGAGCACTCTGTCGACTGGACTCCGTATTTAGGACATGAATGGAATTCGCCTTATGATGCACAAATCGAAAAAGATAAACTTATCGAGTTAGGGCGTTCTATTGTTAGCTACCCAGAGAGTTTTAAACTGCAATCTCGAGTGAAAAAACTCTATGGTGATCGTGAAGCTATGTTGGCTGAAGATAAGCTGATTGACTGGGGAATGGCTGAAAACTTAGCCTATGCTGATATTGTTTCAAGAGGAACAAATATTCGTTTAACTGGTCAAGATTCTGGTCGTGGTACTTTCTTCCATCGCCATGCTGTTTTGCATAACCAAAGTGATGGCGCAGAATATATGCCGTTGCAGCACGTTAGTGAAGAGCAAGGTAAAATGGAAATCTACGACTCTGTGCTTTCTGAAGCTGCGGTTGTAGCCTTTGAATTTGGTTATGCCACTGCTGAACCAGGTACATTAACTATTTGGGAAGCGCAATTTGGTGATTTCGCCAATGGTGCTCAAGTGGTAATCGATCAGTTCTTAAGTTCAGGCGAAGCCAAATGGGGACGTTTATGTGGACTAACTCTATTGTTGCCACATGGTTACGAAGGACAAGGTCCAGAGCATAGTTCTGCTAGACTAGAACGTTTTCTACAATTATGTGCTGATCATAACTGGCAAGTCTGTGTGCCTTCTACACCGGCACAGGTTTATAACATGATCAGACGTCAAGCAATTCGTCCCATGCGTAAACCGTTAATCGTAATGTCTCCTAAATCACTATTACGTCATCCTTTAGCGGTGTCGAGTTTTGATGAGTTAACTGATGGTGTTTTCCATACTGTTATTGACGAAATTGACGATATTAAACCAGCAGACGTTAAACGTGTTGTCATGTGTTCCGGTAAAGTTTATTACGATTTATTAGAACAACGTCGTAAAAACGAACAACATGATGTGGCGATTGTCAGAATTGAACAACTTTATCCATTCCCAAGTGAAGAAGTGGTGGCAAACATCACTAAAAAGTATCCTCACGTTAAAGATTGGGTATGGTGTCAAGAAGAACCACAGAATCAGGGAGCTTGGTATTGTAGCCAGCATCATTTCTGGGCATCTATCCCAGAAGGAGCAAAACTAACTTATGCAGGTAGAACTGCATCTGCTTCTCCTGCAGTTGGCTATAACGCAGTTCACAATCAACAGCAAAAAGCGTTGGTTGATGATGCACTTACTCTATAATTAGGAACCAGTATGACAATAGAAATTAAAGTACCGGTGCTACCAGAATCAGTAGCAGATGCTTCGATTGCCACATGGCATGTCAAAGTTGGTGACAAAGTCAGTCGAGATCAAAATCTTGTTGATATCGAAACCGACAAAGTAGTGTTAGAAGTTGTATCACCAGATGCGGGTACAATCACAGAAATTATGGATGCTGAGGGCGATACTGTCCTTGGTGAACAAATCATTGCAAAACTAGAAGAAGGCGAAGGCGCCAGCAGTGCAAAAGCACCTGCAGCACCAGCAGCTAGTCAACCAACTACATCAAGTACAAAGGGTAAATCAGTGGAAATTAAAGTTCCTGTGCTGCCAGAATCGGTAGCTGACGCAACAATCGCAACATGGCACGTACAACCTGGGGAAGCGGTTTCTCGGGATCAGAATCTAGTGGACATCGAAACTGACAAAGTTGTGTTAGAAGTCGTTGCTCCAGCAGACGGTTCACTAACTGACATCGTTGCTCAAGAAGGTGACACTGTAACTGCAGAGCAAGTCATCGCAAACTTTGCTGAAGGTGCAGGTGCATCTGCTCCAGCAGCGTCAGAATCTGAAGAAGCTGAATCTGCTGATGAAAATGACGCATTAAGTCCATCAGTTAGACGTTTATTAGCTGAAAAAGGCGTTGATGCAGCGAATATCAAAGGCACAGGTAAAGGCGGTCGTATTACTAAAGAAGACGTTGAAAAACATCTTAAAGGTGCTTCTAAGCCAGCAGCTAAAGACGCGCCAGCCGCTCCTGCAGCTCTAGTGGGTGAGCGTACTGAAAAACGTGTTCCTATGACCCGTTTACGTAAAACCATTGCAAGTCGTTTATTAGAAGCGAAAAATTCTACGGCTATGTTGACTACCTTTAATGAAATCAACATGAAGCCAATTATGGATTTGCGTAAGCAATATCAAGAAAACTTCGAAAAGCGTCACGGTATACGTTTAGGTTTCATGTCGTTTTATGTTAAAGCGGTAACTGAAGCACTAAAACGTTTCCCTGAAGTGAATGCGTCAATTGATGGTGATGATATCGTTTATCATAACTATTTTGATATCTCTATTGCGGTTTCAACACCTCGTGGATTGGTCACGCCAGTTTTACGAGATTGTGACGCATTAGGTATGGCAGGGATTGAAAGTGGTATTAAATCTCTTGCTCTTAAAGGTCGTGATGGCAAACTAGCCATGGATGACCTTCAAGGTGGTAACTTTACTATTACTAACGGCGGTGTATTTGGTTCGTTGTTATCAACTCCAATTATTAATCCACCACAAAGTGCTATTCTTGGTATGCACAAAATCCAAGAACGCCCAATGGCGGTCAATGGAAAAGTTGAAATTTTACCAATGATGTATTTGGCGCTATCTTATGACCACCGTATTGTTGATGGTAAAGAATCCGTAGGCTTTTTGGTTACGGTTAAAGAAATGTTAGAAGATCCAACTCGTCTATTATTAGATGTGTAATATCTTGTTCTAAATCGAATTGATAGATGGTAGTGAAAGCTATCATCTATCCAAATGTCGGTATTTTATCGACACCTTTAATCAAGTCGCTAAAATGCGGCTTTTATATTAAATAAAACGGATAGAAACACCATGAATTTGCATGAATATCAAGGTAAGCAATTATTCAAAGAATATGGCTTACCAGTATCTGAAGGGTTTGCTACAGATTCTCCAGAAGAAGCTGCAGCAGCGGCCGATAAAATTGGCGGAAGTGAGTGGGTAGTAAAGTGCCAAGTACACGCAGGTGGCCGAGGTAAGGCTGGCGGTGTTAAGTTAGTTAAATCTAAAGATGAAATTAAAGCGTTTGCTGAAAAATGGTTAGGTAAAAACCTAGTTACATTCCAAACTGACGAAAACGGCCAACCAGTTAGCAAGATTTTAGTTGAATCTTGTACTGATATTGCTGACGAACTTTATTTAGGTGCGGTTGTTGACCGTACTTCACGTCGTATCGTTTTCATGGCATCTACAGAAGGCGGTGTTGAAATTGAAACCGTTGCTGAAGAAACTCCTGAAAAGATTTTAAAAGCTGAAATCGATCCTATCGTTGGTGCTCAACCGTACCAAGCACGTGATATGGCATTCCAGTTGGGCCTTAAAGGTGTGCAAATCAAACAGTTCACTAAAATCTTTTTAGGTTTAGCGAAAATGTTTGTTGATCTTGATATCGCACTTATCGAAATTAACCCATTAGTGATTAAAGATGACGGTGATATTCACTGTCTAGACGCTAAAGTGGCAATCGATGGCAACGCTGCTTATCGTCAGCCTAAAGTGAAAGCTATGCACGATCCATCACAAGATGATGCCCGTGAAGCTGAAGCGGCTAAATGGGAACTTAACTATGTAGCACTAGACGGAAACGTTGGTTGTATGGTTAACGGTGCCGGTCTAGCAATGGGTACAATGGACATTGTTAACCTTCACGGTGGCAAACCAGCTAACTTCCTTGATGTGGGCGGCGGTGCAACTAAAGAACGTGTTGCTGAAGCATTCAAAATCATTCTTTCTGACAGTAACGTTAGCGCAGTATTAGTTAATATTTTCGGTGGAATTGTACGTTGTGACATGATCGCTGAAGGTATTATCGGTGCAGTTAAAGAAGTCGGTGTAAACGTACCTGTAGTTGTGCGTCTTGAAGGTACTAACGCTGAACTAGGCCGTGAAGTTCTTGCTTCTTCTGACCTAGATATAATCGCTGCAAGCAGTTTGACTGACGCAGCTCAGCAAGTTGTTAAAGCTGCGGAGGGCAAATAATGTCAGTATTAATTAATAAACATACCAAAGTTATCTGTCAGGGTTTTACTGGTGGTCAAGGTACTTTCCACTCTGAGCAAGCGATTGCTTACGGTACGCAAATGGTTGGTGGTGTAACACCTGGTAAAGGTGGAACAACTCACCTAGACCTACCTGTATTTAACACTGTTCGTGAAGCGGTAGAAACTACTGGCGCAACAGCATCTGTTATTTATGTTCCTGCTCCTTTCTGTAAAGATTCAATTGTTGAAGCTGCTGATGCAGGCATCGAATTGATTATTTGTATCACTGAAGGTATTCCTACTATCGACATGTTGTTCGTTAAAGAATACTTGACTGTGAAAGGCGTTCGTATGATCGGTCCAAACTGCCCAGGTGTTATCACTCCGGGCGAATGTAAAATTGGTATCATGCCTGGCCATATCCATAAGCCTGGTAAAGTTGGTATCGTTTCACGTTCTGGTACTCTTACTTATGAAGCTGTTAAACAAACTACAGATGAAGGTTTCGGCCAATCTACTTGTGTAGGTATTGGTGGTGATCCTATCCCAGGTTCTAACTTCATCGATATCTTGAAGTTGTTCCAAGAAGATCCAGAAACAGAAGCAATTGTAATGATTGGTGAAATTGGTGGTTCAGCAGAAGAAGAAGCTGCTGAATTTATCAAAGCTAACGTTACTAAGCCTGTTGTGTCTTACATTGCTGGTGTAACTGCACCTGCTGGTAAGCGTATGGGTCACGCTGGTGCAATCATCGCCGGTGGTAAAGGTACAGCGGATGAGAAGTTTAAAGCACTTGAAGATGCAGGTGTTAAAACGGTTCGTTCACTTGCTGATATTGGTAAAGGATTGCGTGAAATTACCGGTTGGTAAGCTGCAATTAATTTACTAGACAAAACCCGCCAAAAGGCGGGTTTTTTTATGTCTAACTTTATCCTTCCAATGCGTTTACCCTTTGATCAGCATTACTGCTTAGAATCTAATCTTGATTGAATTTAAAGACGGTTGATTTTAAAGACGGTTGATTTTAAAGCCAGTCAACAGACTACAAATATTTAACAAGATGCCAATTTTCATGGGTGATATGTAGTCTCAATGTTAATCATAGCTCCGTCCCTTGCTACTAATTTAGGTTGCTTTTCTTGGAGCTAATTCTGTTCTGTTGTTTAAAAATCACTTATTAAAAAATAAATTTATCCATTATTTACAATGGCTTAGGTTTTGTTTTATGGCTTGGTAATTCCCCTGTATTTTCTGTTTTTTCTTAAAATAAACATATCCTTGCATTGAATACGTATGCACAGCATTGAGTGTTCCGTTAACACAGATGTAACATTGTGTGGTCATAAATTTTGATGTTATCGGCTAATTATAATTTAACAATCGAAAACATTTTTAAATTGGAACCACAAACGGGAACGGGAAACACACATGAAAAAATTCAGACCCAGTTTGATTACAACGGCTTTACTGGCAAGTGGAATGTCTTTGTCTAGTTTAAGTTCTTTTGCTCAAGATGCCGATTTAGCGCAACCTGAAGCAGAGTCAAATCAAATAGAAACAATCGAGGTGAAAGGATTCAGAACAAGTCTAATAAAATCCCTTAACCAAAAACGCTTTAGTGATACTGTTTCAGAGCAATTATCCGCAGATGACTTAGGTGGATTACCTGATGTATCTATGGCCGATGCCTTGACTCGTTTACCGGGTATTTCGGCGGTTAGAACGGGAGGCCAAGCAGCAGAGATTAACATCCGAGGGTTATCTGGGGATTTTGTTTTCTCAACATTAAATGGAAGAGAGCAAGTTTCAACTAGTGGTTCTCGTTCCATTGAGTTTGATCAATATCCCTCTGAATTAATTTCTTCTGCAGCAGTGTACAAATCACCCAAGGCCTCCTTAATCGAAGGCGGGGTTGCAGGTACCGTTGAACTACAAACTGCAAGCCCACTGTCTATTACCGAAGAATATAAGTTCAATATGAATGTGCGGGGGATGTTTAACGACAGAGCCGGTGAAGTATCCGATGCAGAAGAATTTGGGCACCGAATCAGTTTTTCCTATCAAACTAAACTTTTAGATGACACTTTAGGACTCGCCCTAGGGTACGCAAGATTATTTCAACCTAGTGTGTCTACTCAGTTCATAGGATTGGCCTATAACACCGAACGAGATGTGGATTTCTTAGAGGGTGATGAAGAAAACTACGATCCTACCTCTGATGTGCCCAAAGATCAGCAATGTATCGAGTGCGAATTCGTCAGTGAAGGCTTCGAAATGCAACACAAAGGTGGTGAAGAGACCCGCGATGGTTATATGGCCGCTATTGAATGGGCACCAACAGATAATTTCGTGTTAAAAGCGGATGCCTTTTACTCACGTTTCGATTCAGAAGAATTTGCCCGCGGTTTCCGAGTCAAGTTAGAACCCGGAACGGCCGTTATTACTAATCCAGTGGTAGATAACAATACTGTCATTGGTGGGACCTTTAGCCGGGGAGCAGATTCCTTTACTCGAGTAGAGTTGGTTAATGATGACAATCAGGATTTTGATGAGATCCAAAACTTCGGATTAAATGCTGATTGGCAAGCAACGGATAATCTCACCGTAACTGCTGATTTTTCCTATTCAAACGCAAAAAGCGAATTTAGAAATGGTTTGTTGTGGTCATTAGTTGGGGCCGAAAACGAAGGTGGAACCCCTCGTTTTGATACCGATATCGCAATTTCATATTTGCTTAATGGACTAGATTTACCGGATATTGGATTTAGTCAATTTGATGATTTTTCCAATGTAGATAATGTTTATGTGACTAAATATGGTATTTACCCTTTTGAAAACGAAGATGAGTTATTTGCATATCGTCTCGATCTTACCTATGAAGTGGATAATCCATTCATCTCTTCGTTTGAATTTGGCGTACGTTATTCTGACCGTGAATATTCCAATGATCGTTCGGTCTACGAATTCGGCAGCGACTCTTCTTTTTCGTCTAGCGAACCGCCGTTAGCGTTAAATGATCAACTGGCATCTGTGGTTAATTGGGAAGGGGATTTTGCTTATTTCCCCAGTTATTTGTCAGTTGATTTAGATGCAGCATTATCAGCTTGGTTTCCAGAGGGCACCCCTGAACCTGTTCAGACTTGGGGAGTAGGGCATCCAGGTCTGATAAATAGTCCTGGTGGCACTACTAATACCGCGTGGTCGGTTTTAGAAAGCGGCAAAGTATATGAAGAAGTCTTATCCGCTTACATTATGGCTAATATTGACACTGAAATTGGTGATCTACCTGTTACTGGTAATATTGGTATTCGGCGTGTAGAAACCGAGCAATCCTCGACATTTTTACAAGACGTGAGTCGTACTATTCAGGTTGAGGGGACGGATCCTGAAACAGGCGAAACCATCATAGTGGACGTGGTACAAGGGGATCCTGAACTAGGTGCACAATTAATCACCGATGAAGTGGGCCTGATCAATAACTTTTACCGTCCAGAGCTGCTGGTTGATAAATACACGGACTATTTGCCGTCTATAAACTTGAACTTTAAGTTAACGGATCAGGATCAGTTGCGATTTGCCGCAGCTAAGGTGATGGGGAGACCCCCAATTAATCGTTTGTTCGCAAATTCCAATGTACGTGTGGCGGATGTGAATGCAACCATGAACCCTGACTCTGGTGAAATCTCGGTAGACCGCGATGCAGAATTATCGGGAAGCTCAACCAATAGCCCTTATTTGCGTCCATTTTATGCTAATCAATATGATATTTCCTATGAACGCTATTTTGATGAAACCGATGGCGCCATTGTTGTTGCTTTATTTTACAAGGATATAAAGTCATTTATTAACGATTTCACCATCGATCCCTTTGATTTTGCAGCGAATGGATTCCAAGCGCCTTCATCAATCGAGGTTCCGGTTTTTCTTGACTCCGATGACCCTAATGCTGAGGCCACTCAGGCAACAGATGATAATGGCGATCCTTTGTTTATCACCGTTCCTACCACTAACGGACCTTACACTACAGCGGTTAACAATCGCGAAGGTGGCTATATTCGTGGTATCGAATTAGCGTATACCCAAGTGTATAGCTTCTTACCCGCGCCTTGGGATGGTTTAGGGGTGAGTGCAAGTTATTCGTACACAGAAAGTGAAATTCAATTTCAAACCAACCTGGGTGGAACGAGTGTGCCACAACAATTACCGGGATTATCGGAAACCGTGGTAAATGGCACCTTATTCTGGGAATACGAAGGTTTTGAAACTCGCGTGAATGTGCGTTGGCGTGATGCCTTTGTATCTAAGCAAGTTGCTGTTAATGAGCAAATTGTTAACTTCGATGACGAGCTCATTATTGATTACCAAGCCTCATACGACATTAACGACAACCTAGGTGTGTTGTTTCAAATTAATAATCTGACGGATGCTCCCACTAAAAGCTACTTTGGTCGAGAATCGCAAACCGGCACCATTCAATATTTTGGTACCCAATACTTTCTTGGGGTGACGTACTCGCTATGAAACTAAATCAACTTTTTAAATTGAATCGTCGCTGTCAAAAGAAAATAACATTGGAGTATAGACCTATGTTTACCAATTTTAACCCTTTAGTGAAAATGCTGCTGCTAGCAACTGCACTGATTTTAAGCGGATGTGGTGGGGCTGATGTGAAGTCAGGAAGTAATAACTTGCTGACGTGCAGTGTTCCTAATGTACCTAATTCAACGGGTACTGCCTGTGAAGCGCCACCTCCCATTCAGTGTGACGCTCCCACAGTGCCAAATGAAACCAATGATGCCTGTGTGGTGGGCGCTGATCCAACCGCTCCTGAACCTATGGTTACCCCAGCAATGGATCAGGCGGTTTTATATTATAACCGTGCAGCGGTAGGAGCGGATAATTCCTCTACTGATCCCTCCTATGAAGGCTATCGATTGCACACTTGGAACAATGATACCTGTAGTGCTTATGCCGATTCTGATACTGATTGGGCTAATGGACGTGTGCACGATGGTGTGGATCCTAACTATGGTGCTTATTGGGTGATTGAGCTTGTGGATGATTACGCGGGCACTGAAGGTGCTTGTGGAAATTTCATTATCCATATTGGTACTGACGATGCTGGTAAAGAAATGGGCGGTTCGGACAAAAGAATGCCGCTTTCTCAAGATGACCCGGACTTTGCTCGCATGAACTTTACCTTTTCTGGTGAAGAAACCGTGTTTGAGTATCCTATTGTATCCCTTGGTCCTCAGCCGGTTAAAATTGAAGGTCAAGCAGCCCATTGGTTAGATGTTAATACGCTACTTTGGGATGCTGGTGATGCTGTGGCAACAGTTAAATTACACTATTCCGCTGATGCTGCTCTAGAAGCGTCCTTAGAGACAGGCTTAAATGGTACGGCCATCGAATTAATGGCAACAGATTTAACCGATGAACAAACTGCCATAGCTCCACATTTATCCAATTTACCCGCGTTTTACGGTGATTGGAGCCTTGAGGACGCCAAAACGGTGTTGACAACTCAGGCCGTTTTAGCCGGTTATAATGCAGATGGTGTGATTGTTGCGGCCACGGGTATTCAACTGGCCAATGTTATTGACCAAGTGTATACCTCAGGAGATATGGACGCCGACGAAGCAACTCTTGGACCTATCTACGCAGGCGATAACATTACCGCTGCAGTTTGGGCACCCACTGCGCAAAATGTACAGTTAAAATTGTACAACCAAGATAAAACTCTGGCGTCTACTATTCCCATGTCAATGGATGCAGATTCTGGTGTTTGGTCGTATACAGGTGGCACTGAGTTAGACCGCCAATTATATCGATATGAAGTAACGGTTTATCATCCTAAAGCGGAAGGTATTCAGGTGTTGAATGTCACTGACCCTTATTCGGTTAGTCTATCTACCAATAGCCGTTTTTCTCAGTTCGTGAATTTGCAGGACGATGATCTTAAGCCCGATGGCTGGGATTCACATGTCATTCCTACTATTGAAAACTTTGAAGATGCGGTGATTTATGAAGGGCATATTCGAGACTTTAGCGTACGGGATGAAAGTACTTCACAAGCCAATCGCGGCAAATATTTAGCCTTTACTGAACAGGGCAGCGATCCTGTCGAGCATTTGCGTAAGTTAGCAGAAACCGGTGTGACTCACTTCCATGTTTTGCCTGCCAATGATATTGCCTCAATTGAAGAAGATACTAGCAAGGTTGTTGATCTTAATAGCACTTTCGCTGACTTATGCAGACTTAATTCAGCAGCTAATATTTGTCAGGACAGTTCTATCAGCGATGACATGACACTACTGGAGTTATATCAAAGTTACGGCGTAGGTGAGGAAGTCAAAGCTCAAGAGATCGTAGAGGCCATGCGCAATCATGATCAATTTAACTGGGGTTATGATCCCTTCCATTTTAATACCCCTGAAGGCAGCTATTCATCTGATCCCGATGGTGTAACTCGAATCAAAGAAATGCGTGCAATGAACATGGCATTACATGAGTTGGGATTGCGTGTTGCACTGGATGTTGTCTACAACCATACCAATGCCTCAGAACTGAATACTAAATCTGTGTTAGATAAAGTTGTCCCTGGTTATTACCACAGGTACGCAGTGGATAGCGGCGATATCATTCGTGAAACCTGTTGTGATGATACTGAGCCGCGTAATGTAATGATGGAAAAATTAATGAAAGACTCCTTAACCCTTTGGGCGTCTGAATATAAATTTGATTCCTTCCGTTTTGACATTATGAGTCAGGCAAGCAAAGACACCATGGTGGATTTATTCGAAGCCGTTAAAGAGGTTGATGAAGATACCTATTTTTATGGTGAAGGTTGGACGCGAGAAGATCGTGGTTACGAGCAAGCGAATCAGCCAAATATGGCGGGTACTCAAATCGGTACCTACAATGACCGAATTCGTGAAGCGGTACGTCAAGGTAACGTTTTTAAGCGCGAAGCGGATAACGCCTCCATGAGTGACCAAGACAGGATTAAAATGTCGCTAGCCGGTACCCTAACGGATTATGTGCTAGAAGACTTTAATGGTGTGGCTTCAACAACCAGTAGTATAGGTGGCTACGCCACTGATCCTGCCGATATTATTAATTATGTGTCTAAACATGATAATGAAACCTTGTGGGATCAGTTCCAATATACCTTGCCTGATGACCTAACATTAACCCAACGTGTGAGGGCGCAAAATGTAGGTGCGACTTTACCACTGATGTCACAAGGCATTCCGTTTTTACAAATGGGCGGCGACTTCTTACGCTCTAAATCAATGGATCGTAATACCTATGATGCCGGTGATTGGTTTAACTATGTGGATTTCACCATGCAAACCAATAACTGGAATGTGGGGTTGCCTTTAGCACAAAATAATCAGGATAACTGGGATACTATTCATGCTTATTTTACTGCACCTGAGCGTGCGGCGAGCATGACTGAGATCGAGTTTGCCTCAGCCATTTTTGATGAAATGTTATCTATACGTGCTGAGAGTCCATTGTTTCGATTAACCACTGCTCAACAAATCATTGATCGCATCGGCTTCCATAATATTGGTCGTCGTCAAACCAATGGATTGATAGTGATGAGCATCGATGATGGTATCTCTGACGACCCAGACATGCCCCGTGCAGATCTTGATCCTATGGTGGATGCCTTGGTGGTGGTGGTGAATACCAGTTATGAAGAGCAAAACCATACAGTGCCTACGGCATCGGGTTTTGAACTGCACAGTACCCAAATGGCCTCAACGGATCCTGTTGTCAGAGGAGCGTATTTTACTGGCGCGGAAGGGGAAGGTACTTTTACGGTGCCTGCTTTAACCACCGCTGTATTTGTGAAACCACAAATGGGCGCCCAAGGTGGCGGGTTATCTGCTTATGCCACTTCTGGTGCGCCGGATGTGGTGCCTTATGGCAGTACTACCGTGTTTGTCCGTGGTGCATTCAATGGATGGGGTGAAAGCGATAGCATGAACTACGTGGGTGACGGCATCTATGAAGCGGTTATCGAAGTAGCGGCAGGCGCATATGAATTTAAAGTCGCCTCTGCTGATTGGTCTACGGTAGATTTTGGCTCTTCTGATCAAAGCGTCACCTTAGGTGATGAAAAGACGTTGTCTAGAGGTGGTTCTAATTTACAACTAACCCTAAGCGAAGATGCGACTTTGAAGTTTGTAATTGATGCTAGCGATTCAGAGGCACCGGTGTTTAGTGTTGATAACGAAGAACCTTTCTTTGGTACCACAGTATTTGTCCGCGGTGGCATGAATGATTGGAGCGAAGATAACCCAATGGCCTATGAGGTTGGCGGTATTTATACTACAACGATGAATCTCAGTGCCGGCAGTTACGAGTTTAAGATTGCGTCTGCTGATTGGTCGACAGTGGATTATGGCAGTGGTGAGTCAGATACATCTATTGTCATTGGTCAGGAGAAGTTTGCAGCAATCAGTGGCAGTAACCTTGGGCTGACTATCATTGATGAAGGGAAATATAGCTTTATATTCGATATGAGCAATCCTGATGAGCCTAAGATCTCAGTATTTTCTACCGAGTTCTTTGCTGATACGTCCGTTTATATTCGAGGTGGTATGAACGGTTGGGGAGAAGTCGATACCTTAATTTATAACGGTGATGGGGAGTATGCAGTGCAAATCGACCTTAAAGTAGGCAGTTATGAATTTAAAGTGGCTTCTAGTGATTGGTCGACGATTAACTTAGGCGGCAATGAAGAAAGCTCAACTGTTATGTTAGATTCAGCTTTTACTCTGAGCTATAACGGCAGTAATTTACTGTTAGATATTGATAGCGCAGGTTTATATCAGTTCAGTGTGACAGGACCGGATCCCCAAGCGGCTAAAGTCACCGTCAGCGAAGTGGAGTAACCTGATTTAAAATATTCACTTTGTAAAAAGAGTCATTAAATAAAGAGTAACGCGTTAGATGTCGTCTGTTAGTTTAAAAGAGACGAAATCTAGCGCGTTTTTATGTAAGGACGAATAAAGAGGGGAGGTTAGTTTTTATATCCACAAGATCCACGTTTAATGACTTCAACTTGCATGGATTGTGTCGTCGGTTCTTCACCGTTTATTAGCGCCACAAGACTCGCTACTAATAATTCACCTGCGCGAATAGTATCTTGAGAAACCGTCGTTAATGGTGGGTGAGTAAAGCGTGATACTGGAATGTTGTCGTATCCTACCACTGCAATATCAGTGGGGATATGTCTGCCTAGATCTTGGCATGCTTGCATTACTCCAATAGCGATTAAGTCACTAGCACAACAGATAGCATCTATTTCTGGACTGTCTGTCAAAAGTTGTTTAGCCGCATCATATCCTGAATTTTCAGTTGAAAAGGCTTCAACTTGATAGTTTTTGTCTACCTTCAGCCGCGCATCTTCTAATGCTTGGCAATGACCCAAATAGCGTGACTGAAATTCTGGTGCATGATCGTCAGCTCCGCCTACAAAAGCAAAGGTTTTGCGTCCTGCTTCAATTAAATGTTGAGTAATATCAAATCCGCCTTGGTAGTTGTCACATCCAATAGAAATACCAGGGTGTTCTTTATCTTCGGGGCCCCATCTAACAAAATGGGTTTGTTGTTCTTCTAATTGGGTTAATTTATCTTGATAATCTACAAAGTCTCCATAGCCCAATAAGATAATTCCATCGGCTTTATTGGTGTCTTTGAATTCCGCATGCCAATCATCTCCCATATTTTGAAATGAGATTAGCAAGTCGTATCCGGCCAGTGAGCTAGCTTTAGTAATGCTGCCAATCATAGAAAGAAAAAATGGATTGATTAAAGAATCGTCAGTGGTTAAATCTTCAAACAACAACAGCGCTAATGTCTTGCTTTGTTGTTGCCGTAAATTACTCGCATTTTTATCAACTTTATAATTTAATTCAGCCGCGATAGCTTTGATTTTATCGCGGGTTTGTTGATTAACCAAAGGGCTATCCCTAAGGGCTCTAGATACGGTAGATTGTGACACTCCGGCTAAATGGGCAATATCAAATGAGGTCGCTTTTACTTTCATAGTGATTACTTATTATTATTATTGAGCGATGCTGGTAAATGGAATTGGTTTAGTTCCTTACTTTTATACACCAGCTTTTGGTGTAAAGCTTTATAAATTATTTGATTAAAAAGATTTTGCCTTGGTAGCAAAGTGCTATAATGGCTTCTTTTTTCGTTTCTAATTCATGTGTTACAGGGGAACTATTAATGGCCGAGACAGACATTCGTCCGACCAACTTCATACGTCAAATTATTGATAAAGATTTGCAAGCAGGGTTGCACAAACAAATTCACACACGTTTTCCGCCTGAGCCTAATGGTTATTTGCATATAGGACACGCGAAATCGATCTGCCTGAATTTTGGTATTGCGCAAGATTATCAAGGAACCTGTAACCTCAGGTTTGATGATACTAATCCTGATAAAGAAGATATTGATTATGTTAATTCAATCAAGAACGATGTGCATTGGTTAGGTTTTGAATGGGAAGGTGACGCTCGTTACTCTTCAAACTATTTTGATCAGCTACACGCTTATGCCACTGAGTTAATCGAAAAAGGTTTGGCGTACGTTGACTTCTCCACCCAAGAAGCAATGCGTGAAATGCGTGGCACCTTAACCCAACCTGGACAAAATAGTCCTTATCGGGACACCACAGTTGAACAAAACTTAATTGAATTTAAAAAAATGACTGCGGGTGAATATGCTGAAGGACAGTGTGTTCTGCGAGCTAAAATTGATATGACCTCGGCATTTATGTGTATGCGCGATCCCGTCATTTATCGAGTTAAATTTGCTCACCATCATCAAACAGGTGATAAATGGTGTGTATACCCAATGTACGACTTTACCCACTGTATTTCTGATGCCATTGAAGGAATTACCCATTCACTGTGTACCTTGGAATTTCAGGATAATCGTCGTCTGTATGACTGGGTGATAGATAATATTGATATTCAGTCACAACCACGTCAGTACGAATTTTCACGGTTAAACTTAGAATATACCGTGTTGAGTAAACGTAAACTGATCCAATTGGTTGAAGAAGACTATGTGCACGGGTGGGATGATCCACGTATGCCCACCATTGCCGGATTGCGCAGAAGAGGTTATACCCCAGATTCAGTGCGTGAATTTTGTAAACGCATTGGTGTGACCAAAATGGATAATATGGTCGAAATGGGCATGCTTGAAGCGTGTATTCGAGAAGACCTCAATGAAAATGCCAATCGTGCCATGGCGGTATTATCGCCAGTGAAAGTCGTGATTGAAAATTACCCTGCAGATCAAGTTGAAGAACTGACTGCCGCCAATCATCCAAATGATGAAGGCAAAGGCACGCGCAGTATTCCTTTTACCCAAGAAGTATTAATTGAAGCTGATGACTTCCGTGAGCAAGCGAATAAGAAGTTTAAACGCTTAGTCTTGGGTAAAGAGGTACGTTTGCGTAATGCTTATGTGATTAAAGCGGAACGAGTTGAAAAAAATGCAGAAGGAGAGGTGACAACTATTTATTGTAGTTATGATCCTGATACCTTAGGTAAAGACCCAGCCGATGGCCGTAAAGTCAAAGGCGTGATCCATTGGGTAAGTGCCAGTAAAGCACTGCCTGCTGAAATTCGACTTTATGATCGTTTGTTCACTGCACCTAACCCTGCAGCTGAAGAAAACTTTGTAGACTGCATCAACCCTGATTCATTAATCGTTAAAAATGGATGGGTTGAACCTAGCTTGTTAGATGCACAAATAAACCAAACCGTACAATTTGAACGGACTGGTTATTTCTGTAAAGACAAAGACAGTAATGAAAGTAAATTGGTATTTAATCGTACCGTAGGTTTGCGTGATACTTGGGCAAAAATTGGCGATTAACTTTATGTAAACTGAGTTTCTGAGTTAATGAAGCTAGGTTTATCATCGTTTAATTAAAAAGTGCGGCTTGAAAAAGCCGCACTTTTTTTGTTTGTAAGGAATGTATTCTTTAGACCTATTTAATACTCGGCTTTAGCCATAATATTAGGATTTTGGTTGGGCTACGAAGGTTTTCCCATTTTCTTCTTTACTGTCATCTGACATTAAATATAAATAAAGAGGCATAATATCTTCTGGTGTTTTAAGGGTACTTGTTTCTTCACCTGGAAATGCTTTTGCACGCATGGAAGTGCGAGTTGCACCTGGATTAATACAGTTAAAGCGTAATTTTGTACCTGCGTATTCATCCGCTAAAACTTGCATCATTCCTTCAGTGGCGAATTTTGATATGGAGTAAGTACCCCAATAGGCTCTTCCTTGGCTACCCACACTGGAGCTAGTAAACACAACAGAGGCTTGAGGAGCAAGTTCAAGGGCTTCTAACAATGCTTGTGTCATTAAAAATTGACTGTTTAAATTAACCTGCATTACCTCATTGAATATATCTTCTTCAATTTGTTTAAAAGGCTCTAGGTGTCCTAATAGACTGGCATTTTGCAATACGCCATCTAGTTTTCCAAACTGATTAATAATAGTGTTAGCCATATCCTGATAATGCTTTTTTGTTGCGCCTTTCATATCTAAGGGGACGATAGCTGGCTCTGGGTATCCGGCTTCTACTATTTCATCGTAAACCGATTCAAGCTTTTTAACTGTGCGGCCTAAAAGTATGACTGTGGCGCCATGCTTGGCGAAGTTGATAGCGGCCGCTTTACCGATTCCAGCACCGGCACCAGTAATTATTATTGTTTTGTTTTGTAAGGCATTTAAAGAGGCAGAAAAATTGAGCATGTTAAAATATGAGTTGAGCAAAAGGTAATAGATCCTAACATTTAAGGGCTTTTGGAGGTATTCATTTTTAATTTAACTGAATAATCAGAGTAGGTTTTGAAAGAATTGATCCTTTTGTAAGTTTAAGATGTTTAACAAACCGTGAAAAATAGGCTTTTTTTTCACTGCGAAGCTATCTAACAATATTTTAACAAACTCATTTGCAAAAAACTAACAAAGCCAATACTATGGTGGCAATGACAACTGGTCATACTTGTTAAAAGTTGAAAGGCTCAAACAACATACAAATGTTGGCCAAAAAATAAACTTTTCGCATGTGTATCAATGAATTAACTGTATTTGGGAGAAATAATGAAAAAACTGTTAATCAGCACAAGTATCGCTGCAGTGTTTGTGCTCGCTGGTTGCGGTGGTGGCGATGAACTGAAAGAAATCCAACAAGATACTACGAAAACAGTTCCCGCTTCACGTATTATGTTTGACCCCTCCAATAGTGTATTGAATGTTCCAAATGACTTATTTTTCGCGTTAGTGGAAGTGACAGATGATGGTACGTTGGAAATGCCGGATGAGGTTGCTGGACAGGCAAATGGCGGAACGCCAGATTTTGGTAATCCATCAGCTGCACTAGGAGCGTTAGATGGTTGGTCAACTCAACATCCATTCACTTTTTCAACTTCTCACCCTGATGGTGTAAGTTTAGATGCTGCTTCAGCGGCAAGTGCTGGGGCAGTGCGTATATTCGAAGGTGCCATTGGTGGCGATTTGAATGATCCCGATTGCACCAACGTATCACCTATTACTGGCTGTAAAGTCGGTGCTGAATTAACCTTTGGGGTAGATTTTGTAACTACTGCAAGTGGTAATGACGTGGCTATTGTGCCGCTCAAACCGTTAAAAGAATCAACTTCTTATTATGTGGTAGCAACGAATAAGCTAACTGCTGGTGGACAAGCGTTAAAACCATCGACTACTTATGAGTTAGTAAGACAAGATATTACAACTTTACCATTGGCAACAGAATCGCAACTTAGTTTGCAGGGTATTATCAATTCTTACGAAGCGGTTTTAACTAGCCAAGCTGGATTGAGTCAAGATGAGATAATATTTAGCTATACTTTTACCACACAATCTACCACGCAAATTATAGATACTGTTAAACAGCTACAAATTGCGCCTTTTGCACAAGCTCTACAAGGTGGATTATCTCCTGCTGAAGCCGCGGCATATTTACCTGTTATTCCGGTATCGGAAGCGTCTATGTCTACGGCATTTGATATTTTAGCGCCAAGTTTATTAGGTGAAGACCAATTGGCAGGATTAATGGCCGTAGGTTTAAATACCTGTGATGGCATGATTGCTGCGATTTCTGATAGTTCCTCGCCATTATTTTCCACAGCAGCGAGTGTTTTCCCGCAAGTAGGTGCATTTTGTGCTGCTTCTATGAAGTCAGGGAGTATAGATTTACCATATTACAGTGATCCTGTTGATCCATTAAATGGACGTTGGGAAGCGGCGTGTACAAATGGTTTAGCACTGCAGACGCTAGGCAGCGAACAAATAGCTACCTTGTTGGCCAACGGTACTATTACTACTGGCGAGAATAACGACCTGTGTCAAGCTGCATCTGGTGGTCAATTGTTAGATTTGGATTTGACTAATGTGGGGGTAAATGACTTACGCCATGTTACTCGTTACAGTCCTATTCCGGCTCCTCAAGGTACGAACGAAGATGGTACTGAAACCCTTGATGTTCAAATTACTGTGCCAGATCCTACTGTAATTGCAGTTTTGGCTGCGATACCTGACTCTGGTGTAACTGCCATTAGTAAGCCTGAATCGGGCTGGCCTGTGGTTATTCTGCAACATGGTATTACCTCTAGAAAAGAAGACTTCTTAGCGATTACAGGGGCGTTATCTCTTGCAGGATTCGCCACAGTTGCAATAGATCATCCATTGCATGGTAGCCGTGGGTTTACTATCGACGGGCAAGTAGTTAATACATCAACTGGCTTTGGAGGCTCTACTACAGATTATCTAAATCTAGCGTCACTGCTTACCACTCGAGATAACAATCGTCAGAGTATCGTTGACGTTATGGGTTTACGTTTAGGTTTGAACGCTGTTGTAGATTTAACCGGTGGTAGTGTTGATTTGGATGCCAGCAAAGTTTCTTATATTGGACAGAGCTTAGGTTCGATTACTGGTATTCCATCTGTTGCTTCTGCAAATAAATCATTTGGTGAAAGCAACCCTCTTGCAGCCTTTGATTCTATGTACGCTTTTGAAACTGCTGTATTTAACGTACCTGGTGGCGGTACGGGTGGTTTCTTAATTGAATCACCTAGCTTTAGTAACCTGATTAAAGGTTCCTTATTAGCGTCTTCGTCTACTGAGTTTCAAACTTACCTAGTTGAGTATGCAACGGAAAATCAAATCCCTGCAGCAGATGCAATAATACCGGCATTCATTGCTTATGAAGCGCAACTTGATGAAGCCGGTTTGGCTGAAATTAATGCCACATTCGCTAGTTTCGTATTTGCAGCACAAACCATAACGGATGCATCAGATCCAAATAACTTTGCATCTTTACTTGCCTCTAATACTAGCTTTATGTTCCAAGAAGTTATCGGTGGCGGTACCAATGATGATGGTTCAACGGCATTGCCGGATCAGGTCATTCCCAATACAACGGTTAACTCTTCAACTTTTGCGGGTACTGAGCCTTTGGCGAACTTTGCAGGTTTAAGTGGAGTATCAAGTACCACTGAGGGGAATGGACTTGTACGCTTTATTGCTGGTGTTCACTCCAGTTTATTGAGCCCGTCACCTAGTGCGGCGGTAACAACTGAAATGCAAAAACAAGCTGCGGCATTTTTTGCCACAGGCGGTACAATTGTAGTTACTGATTCTTCGGTGGTTGCTAACTAAGTACAAAGCATAGTAAAAGCCAAGTCTCTGACTTGGCTTTTTTTTGTCTGCAGTTTGTTACCTCACATTATTGGTGTTTAATGGGTTGTAGCATCAATAGCTTGGATATATTCTGACTATCGTCGAAGCTTATCGAGCATTGAAATGCGTAAATAAAATGCTTTTAATCTCACAATTTGTCCCCACATAAAGGGATTACCGCTGGGAACGGTTTTATACTGACCCCTCACTTATAATATGAATAAGTTGATTTTTTAATCAATATAAAGGAGTTACGCTTGGAATTTTTATTTCAATATGGGTTGTTTGTAGCCAAAGCAATCACCATCGTGGTGGCAATTTTATTGGCTGTTGGCGGGATAATTGCGCTTTCTTCCAAGCAAAAGCAGGGCGCTGGTCAATTAGAAATTAAATCAATGTCTGAGCACTTTGATGAGTTAAAAGAACATGCACAACATCTCCTTTTAAGTAAAGAGCAGCTTAAGAAAAAGCAGAAAGAACAGAAAAAAGCTGATAAAGAAGCCAAAAAGAAAGACAAGGACGAGGTTAAGGCTAATCTTTTTGTGTTGGATTTTAAAGGTTCAATGGATGCCCATGAAGTAGATAGTTTACGCGAGGAAATTACTGCTATTTTATGTGCTGCACAACCAAAAGATGAAGTTTTAGTGCGCCTAGAAAGCGGTGGCGGTGTCGTCCATGGGTATGGGTTAGCAGCCTCACAATTGCAACGTCTAAAAGATAAAAATATTCATCTCACTGCCGCAGTAGACAAGGTAGCAGCAAGTGGCGGGTATATGATGGCCTGTGTTGCTGATCATGTTTTGAGTGCTAAGTTTGCGATTATCGGCTCAATTGGGGTAATTGCCCAACTGCCTAACTTTAATAAAGTTCTAAAGAAAAACGATATTGAATTTGAACAGCATACTGCCGGTGACTTTAAACGGACATTAACCTTGTTTGGTGAGAATACCGATCAGGGGCGCGATAAGTTCAAGCAAGAACTAGAAGAAGTGCATGTGATGTTTAAAGACTTCGTGTCTTCTAACCGTGCCGATCTAGACATTGATAAAGTCGCCACAGGTGAATACTGGTATGGTAGTCGAGCAAAAGAATTAGGCTTAGTGGATACTATCCAAACTTCTGATGACTTCTTAATGAGTAAATTAGACAGTCGAAATATCTTTTCAGTGAAGTACAGTAAGAAAAAAGGTTTGGCAGAGAAGTTTGGTAAAGCAGCCTCTACAGGGATTGAATCTGCTTTAGTGAAGCTTTGGTCTAAAAGTCAGACCTTGTTCAAATAGATAAACGTTAAGTAAATTTTATCAATAAAAAAGAGCGACCTAAGTCCGGGCTATTGAGTTAACTTGGAGCCGTTTTGTTGAAATAACGAAGCGGCTTTTTATTGTCATAAATCTTTTTCTATATTTTTCAAAGGGTATGAAAGGTAAGAATATTGCCGAACAGCTTATAAATGTACGATTAGTTAAATTTTTCAGTTAGTTAAAGGTGTGATTTGGCTAGATAGAAAAGGGGATTGATGAGAAACTCTCTGTTTTTGTATATCAAGAAACAAAAAACACTGACCATTATGATCAGTGTTTTCTTAAAAGCTAAACTTGTAGATTAAGCTTGCTTCTTAAACTTACGAGAAGCTAATCCTATTAAACCTAAAGCAAATACCGCTAATGTAGATGGCTCAGGAACTTCTGTTGTCCCAGCAAAGGTTAAAGTATGCAACTGAACATCGGTAGCTATAAATCCCTCAAAAGATCCATCTGTATAATTTAGCTTATTAATTCCAAATTCAAGCTCCTGCCAAGTCAAACCGTAATATAATCCATCCTCTGAAGAAATATCACCATCTATGGCTCCACGACTGAAGCGATCAAGGCCTGTACTGCTGATTAAAGATAAGCTTCCTGATAACTCATTTACATCATAAAAGTTACCGTCTGCATTGAAAAAAACCAGCATATCATCTGCAAATGCTAAGCCGTGGGTCGCGCTAAATACTCCAGCATCTCCCAAAACAGAGGTTGCTCCTGTTAGAAGGTTAATTGAAACTGCGTCATCAGAACTCTCACTCCAACCGAAGGCTTCACCAGAATTACTAATAGCAAAGCTTGTTACATTAGTTCCTAGCGCGCCAATTACACTAGATTCACCAGTGTCAGTATTAATTGAAACCAAAGAACCACCTAGGCGTTCAGTTCCGTATAGTACTCCGTTATAAAACGCAATAGAATTTAAGGCTAAGCCTGTATTTCCGATTAATGTGGTATCCCCAGTGACAATGTCTACAGTATATAAGTCACTAATAGCACCACCACTGCCCGAAGTTGCGTAAGTAATCAAACCTGCATTAGCTAAACCACTAATAGCCAGAATAAAGCTAGCCACTAATGCTTTTAAAAATTTATTTTTCATTTGAGTTTTCCTTTTAATTCTATGCCAATCGAAGTTGTAAGTTATTTAATAAAGCCAAAATTAAATACATATTGGATACTACGCAAATAGTGCGCCAATTAGGTAAATTACAAAAAAACAAAAGGTTAGTGGTGTTGTGTGATTTGAAACTAGTGCTTTTGTAAATTAATTTGACACTAAAATCGGTTATTCATAAAGCTTGGAACGTGTTCAGGTTTGTTGCGATAGACTTCATCAATTCGCACTTTATCAAAGCTAAACGACAGCAACTCTTGGGCTGTATAGATCTTCTAGGTTAAACCAAGTCGCATTGCGGGTGTGGTAGGTTTTGGTTTGTTGTTACTTTTATAATTTTTGTTAATAGTGCGCTCATTGGTCATGCAATAATTGAAATATACTCGTTTTATTTCTATGAGTTTTACCATCCATTCTGGGTTATAGCCTGCATTGGCATTCCAACGCTTAGAGTTAGTGGCGCTGGTGACTGGACGCTCTAAAAAGTTGATGTGCCTACGTAAGATTTGAAACCAATTATCAACACCATGCAGTGATGTATTCATTAAAGATTTTTCTACTAATTGGGGAGTCATATTTTTAACATCACCAAGCGGCAGCATCATTGCTAACCGGGATTCTCTGTTGGGGTTGATTATCCATTCTGATTTAGCATTACCCACTCTCTTTCTGTTTGATAGCTGCGCTTGCCAAAGTGCGGCTTTGATTTCTTCTTTGGTTAGATCTGGATTGTCTTTTTTTAATTCATTTCGAATTTCTTTGAAACGCTCTAATAATATATCATCAAGGTACTGAGCGCTTCCTGATTAGTCAGCAGAGATTTGAAAGGCATATAAAGCATATGATGAGCTATCCAATCGCAGAAAACTGCTCCTAGGACCAATTTGATGCCTGAATCGTTACCGGCATACAAGTGAAAACGGTTTGCATATTTAAGCTTTTCTTTAAGCAATGTATAGTGAGCTAACACACTGTAAGTTTGTTGAACCAATAACCCTTTTGGTGGCATTTGTAGCTCAACATTGCGCTCAGTTTCTGACGCTTGCTCGTTAACATCATCGTCACTTAATACGTATTGCGCATAACGTCTGTAATAGGGAAACTTCTCTTGCTCTTTCTTTTCACGATGCTCTTTGTTTATCTCGATGTAGTTACTGGTGAAATCGAAATTAACGTTTGAAACAAAAACAAATCCTGTGTCGTTATCGACCGTTGATGTATTCACAATAGGCGTAGGCTTTGGCATGTTATGGTCGCCCCAGTTACTTAAATAAAACTGTCTGTCTGAGCTAAGATTCAGGGTTTTAGTGGCAACAGCATGGTCTAACATTTGAGAGTGATAGTGGTCAAAAGCTATGGCTTGCTCATAAAAGAAATTGATTTTATCGTAAATGACTTTGGCACCAAGCCCATGCTTATCCATCATCCGATTAATGATGTCTTTGTTCATCAAATCTTTAAAGATTGTAACGTTAGTTAAATCTCGTTAATGACGGTTAGCGGGATTTACCTTAATGGCAAACCGAGTATCACACTCCTTACAGGTTATAAGTTGAGAGCCTAATCTATCTTCTTTAATAACTTGCGTTACTGGCTTGCCGCCTTTTTTAAGTGGTTCTTTGATTATATGATCAATAACGCGGTCAGGTTGAGTTTTACCATCTAATTTATAAAGCGCTGGATGAGTGTAAATGCCTTTATCTCTGTTGTTACATCTTGGCTTTTGAATCCGCGTTCCTCTCCTGCTTTCAGGTGAATGCGGGATGTAGTAATATCGAAAGCTGCTTGGGATAGCTGGTATCGCTTTATTTGGACAAGTAGGCTCTATTGGTTCATGCACCGTTGATAAACGTGCTACTTCCGCTTCGAAGCAACGGTTATGTATCATGGTCGTGCTATGCCCACATAGTTTACAGGTCAGCATGTGTTCAGATTTATCATCACTCCACGTAAGCTTATATTCATTGCCTAAACCACGCTTTAACTCACCATTGTCTTTATACTTAGGATTTTTAGCTATTACACCAAAGTATTCACACTTTGGATTTTTGCAAAAATTAACTTGTGTATAATTGCCCGTTTCTTTGTTTATATAGGCTCTTGGGATTGAATTGGTTTTAGTAGGTGTATGTTTGTTCTGCTGTGGTGTTGATTTAAGTGGTACTTCGGATTCATCGAGTAATTTAAAAAAGAGTTGGGCGCAGAGGGATGCATCAAGTAAAGCGCTGTGTTTAGTCCGACTTGAAATATCTATACCACATCTCAGATAAGCTGCATCTTAGCTAACTTTTCTAACATCAAACTTGCTCTTGGCAAGCTTCATTGCACAAGTCACTTCTGCGCAAATATCAGAAATCGTAGAGGGTAATTTATACGGTTTAGCTCTGCATTTAGGAACTTTAAATCAAATGGGGCATTAAAGATAACAAGGTTGGTATCTTTGATAAATTCGATGACAACCAGTATGAGGCTCTAAACCAGTTGTTTCCGTATCTAAGAAGACATATCGTGTCATTATTACCACTCCTATATCCAATATTATAGGAGGTTTTGCTGAGTTTTAAATAACTCATTGAAAAAACTCGCTAATCGTACATTACATTGTGGTATTTACTTGCTGGCTTGCAATAGCCCTGTTAGGTATCTATTGATTTTCAAGGTTTTAAAAAGAAAAAGAGCCACTGTCGTAAAATAGTAGCTCCGAGTTGACTCAATAGCCCGACCTAAGTCGCTCTTTTTTTGTGCTGGTTTTTAGTATTTACCAACCACACTTTCTGTCTTGATTTTGTTCATCTAACCAAGCTTTTAGTGGCTCGAAATAGTCAAGAATAGCAGTAGCGTCCATTTCAGGTTTACCGGTTAAGGTTTCTAATGCTTCTTGCCAAGGTCTACTTTGTCCCATTTCCAACATATTATTCAATGCAGTACCGGCTTCTTTACTGCCGTATATTGAACAGCGGTGCACAGGACCTTGGTCACCGGCAATTTCACATAAACTTCTGTGGAATTGGAACTGTAAGATATGCGCTAAGAAGTAGCGAGTATAAGGGGTATTGGCAGGAACATGATATTTTGCCCCAGGATCAAATGCATCTGCAGGGCGATCAACCGGTGCTTGCAAACCTTGATACTTTTCACGTAGTTGCCACCACCCGCTGTTATATTGTTCTGGCGTGATTTCCCCAGAGAATACTTTCCATCGCCATTGATCAACCATTAAACCAAAAGGTACAAAGGCAATTTTATCCAAGGCTAATTTAAGTAACATGCCAATATCATTTGACGCATCAGGAATGTTGTCAACCAAACCAATTTCTTTTAAATACTTAGGCGTAATGGATAAAGCAATGGTGTCACCAATAGCTTCATGAAAGCCATCATTTGCAGAGTTTTGATATAGGGGGGGTTGTTTATTATAAGCCCGCTGATAATAGTTATGACCTAGTTCATGATGTATTGTTGAGAAATCTTCACCATTTTTTTGAATACACATTTTAATCCGCAGATCTTCGATGTTATCAACATCCCAAGCTGAAGCATGACAGACTGCATCTCTCTCTTTGGGCTGAGTAAACATGGAGCGTTCCCAGAATGTTTCTGGTAAAGGTGCAAAACCTAAAGAAGAAAAGAAAGATTCGGCTTGTTTAACCATTTGGATTTCGTCGTAATCATGCTCTTCTAACGCTTTGGTAATATCAATAACATCCATTTTTTGTTCAGGTTTTACGATGTCATAAATATTGCCCCATGATTGCCCCCACATATTACCGAGTAAATGGGCAGGGATAGGCTCATCTTGTGGCACCACATCTTCACCGTACTTTTCACCTAATTCGGCACGAACGTGGCAGTGAAGTGCTTCATAGAATGGTTTTACTTGGCCCCATAAACGATCTAGCTCTTGGCCAAATGCTTCTGCTTCCATGTCGTAACTGCCGCGCCACATTTCGCTTAAATCTTTTTTACCCAACTCTTGAGCACCTAGGTTCGCAAGTTCAGTTTGTTCTGCATAAAGGGCTTTCATGGGGGGAGAGACTTGGCGCCAACCTTCCCACATCTCTAATAATAGTTTGGGGTCACGTTCGCTTGCCATTATATTGGACATTTCAGGTAGACTGAAACACTCATCTTCGCTGCGACAATACTTTCCAGCTCCATACATACCACCTAACTCAGAGCCAATTTGCGCTAAACGGGCGGACTTTGTCGGATCTTTTGGCGCGGGCATAACCAAACTATTTGTTAATAAGTTGAGCTTTCTTCTGGTGTCTTGATCAACCTCAACGGTGTTAAATTTTGCTGACTCTTTGGCATAATTTGTTGCTAAAGAAGTGACTTTTTCGTTGAAGTAGGCACTTAATGCTGCAGTATCTTGATTAATATAAGTTTGATAGGCCCATTCGGCCTGAGCTGCAGGTATGAGTAATTCTGAAATATCCTTTTGTGCTTTTTCAACAAACTGCTGCGCATCTTTTTCAGTTAGTGCTTTGGGTTCAGAATTAGAGGATATTTCTTGCTTATCCCCACATGCAGCCAAACCTAAGGCAGCAATAACTAATAGTGCACTTTTAGTGCGTTTGAACGTCATGTGTTTTTCCTTTTTATAACAGAAATGAAAAAGCGGCTAATAAGCCGCTTTAATCGTTTATCATCGTCCATTGTACAAATTAACGTGGAAGTTTTGAACCTGGATTTTGAGCCATAATTTTCTCTTGCCAATAGTCTTTCACTGAAAAGCTACTCTTACCTTTAGGTTTTTTAGAGGTTTTCGATTTTGTCGCAACTTTGTTATCTGATTTAGAAGGCTTCTTTTCTACCGTTTTTGTGTCTGAGCCACTAGATACTAGGTCATTAGTCATTTCTTCGAGTGCTGACAGTCGGACATTCTTTCCACCATCAATGCTGTACCAACCACCTTTAGCTTCCACTGTTGGTGTTTTGCCATGGGCGGATTTATATGCTTCGGTAAACTTCTCAATAACCTGATCTTTGTCCAGTTTGCTCATTTTAGGATCTACACCTTTTTACTAAAAATAATTGATATTGTTGAAATGCTTTTATACCGTGTTTTCTGAAAAATGTCTAATATCGACAATTATGTAGCAAAAATGCTATTAAAATGTAAAGGGTAACTATGAGCATCAATAACCAAACGTTATTAACTTACCTTAATCAGCTTCTTAAGCCTGAAAAAGTTAAAGACTATTGTCCCAATGGGTTGCAGGTGGAAGGAACTTCCGAGATCCGCAAAATTATTACTGGAGTAACGGCTTCTCAGGCACTTATTGATCGAGCTATAGAGTTAAATGCTGACGCTATCTTCGTTCATCATGGTTATTTTTGGCGTGGAGAGAACCCTTGTATTGTTGGTATGAAACGGCAACGAATTAAACACTTAATTAATAATGAGATAAACCTCTACGCCTATCACTTACCCTTAGATATCCATCCAGAGCTAGGGAATAACGCGCAATTAGCTAAAAGATTGAATATAGATGTTATCAGTGGATTGGAAGCGCAAAACCAGCAAAGTGTTGCCATGTTAGGGCAGTTTGAAACGCCGTTAACATTGCAACAGTTATCTAATAATATTGAAACATCTTTACAGCGAACGCCACAGGTGATTTCGGGTGGTGAGCACAATATTAAATCAATTGCTTGGTGCACAGGTGGCGGACAAAGTTATATTGAAATGGCAGCAGAGCAGGGGGTTGATGCGTTTATTAGTGGAGAAATATCAGAACAGACGGTGCATGTAGCCAGAGAGATGGGTATTCACTTTATCGCTGCTGGACACCATGCAACTGAACGTTATGGCGCTAAAGCCGTTGGTGAATATTTGGCAAGATCTTTTGATTTAGAAGTGATATTTGAGGATATCGACAACCCCGTTTAAGACTTTTTAAGTCTGCAAACTTTTAGGGTTGTTTAACCAATTTGGTTAAAACCAACTTTTAATTTTAACCCATGTATTGCCCATCCACTCATACCACCAGCGTTCAAATTTATAGATGCTTTTAGACGCTGGTAACAAATAACCAGTGCCACCGTCTTCAGAATCTCTAACAAGGTGTTCTGTTGGTGCTGGAATAGGAGTTAATCCTTGTTGTTGAAATAAATACACTGCGCGTTTCATATGGGTGGCTGAGGTAACTAATGCGAATTGTTTATTTTGTAATGTAGCCTGTAAGTTTGCGGCTTCTTCTTCGGTATCTTTGGATAACGGAACTTCGATAACACGATTAGCTGGGACGCCCATAGCAATGATAAACTGTGCGGTCATATAGGCATTACTAAACGTTTGTTTACCAACGTTACCAGAGGTGAGTATTTTGGCTGAGGGGTTATGCTGCAATATTCTGATGGCTTCTGTTGCTCTTATCAGTGAGCAAGGAGAAAGTTGAGATGTAATTGGCACCGCTCTGTCATTCACGTGGGCGCAGCCTAGTACAACAATATAATTAACCTTTTCAGATAAATCGTATTGTGGATATTGGCGTTCTAAAGAATGTAAAAGTGTATTAGGAATCGGGGCAAAAGAAACCAAAATGAAAGCCATTACCCCGACACTTAGAAAAAGCTTGGCGCGACCATATTTTTTTCGCCATAAACAAACCATAGCGATAAACAGACATATTAAAATCATCGGTAAAGGCATTAAGAATACACCGATAAACTTTTTAATTAGGAACAAATCCACGTAAAATGATCTCCAGTAAAGTCACATGTAGTAGGCAGCTATGCACCACCTTAAAAATATCATCCTATGAGTAAAAATTCAGATCAAAGCTTTGATTCATTGATGGATAAGTTTGCTAACAATATTTACGGTTCTAGCAAGGGAAAACTGCGACACGAATTGTTAGTTAACAATCTGCGTAATTATATCAAGCTTGAAGATAAACCGCTCGACATAATCGATGTGGGGGGCGGAACAGGTATTATGAGTAAGGTGATGCTTGAGTGGGGCCATAAGCTCACGTATAACGATTTGTCTGCAGATGCCGTGGCGATGGCGAAACAAAACTTGGCTGAGTTTGATGATGTTAGATTTCTTTGTTGTTCATTAAGCGAGTTACCAAATCAACAGAGCTATGATGTGGTGATTTGTCACGCTGTTTTAGAGTGGTTAGAGTCACCACTGGATGCAATTTCAAGTTTGGTAACTAAAGTGAAGCCCGGTGGACTGCTATCTTTAAGCTTTTTTAATAAAGACGCCCATAGGTTCGGAAATTTGCTGTACGGGAATTTCGATTATGTTGCTGCTGATATGAAAAATAAAAATACGGTGAGATTGAATCCAAACAATGCATTAGAACCGAAAAAAGTCATCAATCACTTAGATAACTTGCCGGTTAAAATTATTAGTAGCGCGGGGATCCGCTGTTTCCATGATTATCTAAAAGATATATCGAAACAAACAGATGAATATGAAAATATAAAAGCAGCTGAAATAAAATACGGACATACAGAACCTTACAAATGGTTAGGTAAGTATTTTCATCTCATCGTTCGTTGTTGAAACCTAGATTCAATTTTCTTGAAGCTAGGCTGGGCTATTAAATATCCATATTATAGCCAATTGCTTTATGCCAAAAAGGTATTCTCATCCGATTGTTGTTTGTGCATTAAATCAATGTTGTTTAGGGTCGTTTGTGCGATTTGTAGTAGGGCTTCATGGGTGAAGAACCCTTGATGACCAGTAACTAAAACATTGGGAAAGCCGACTAACCTATCAAAAACGTCGTCTTGCATTATTTCCCAAGACTTATCTTCGAAAAATAGATCAGACTCCATTTCATAAACATCTAAACCTAATTGGCCAATTTTTCGAGATTTTAATGCTCTTATAACCGCCTTGCTATCCACTAAACCACCACGAGAAGTATTGATAAGCATGACGTCATCTTTCATTTTGCGAATCGAATCATCATTTATCATGTATTGACTTTCACTGGTTAACGGACAATGTAAGCTTATGATATCTGATTCACTTAAAAGGCTATTTAGAGATACAAATTTGACGTCTTTATCTGTACTTTTTTGCGTTATAGGATCGTAACAAATCACCTTGCAACCCAAGCCTAGTAGTATATTGGCCGTGCACTTTCCGATTTTCCCATAGCCTACAATACCAGCAGTTTTGCCATGGAAGTTGAAGCCAATTAAGCCGTTAAGGCTAAAATTGTTTTCACGAACACGGTTGTATGCTTTATGTAATTTTCTATTCAAGGTCATCATGAGTGCAACGGTGTGCTCTGCAACAGCCTCGGGTGAATAAGCGGGTACACGAGATACCCTGATGCCAAGCTGTTTAGCAGCTTGTAAATCAACGTTATTGAAACCGGCACAACGCAATGCGATGTGCTTAATCCCCATTTCTTTGAGGTGTTCAATTACCTGTTTATCAACTTGGTCATTTACAAAAACACATATGGCTTCGTAACCCTGACACAAAGGGACAGTATCAATGGACAGCTTCGCTTCTTGAAAATCTAAGGTGAAATTATAAAGCGCGTTTTGTTTATTAAAATAGGTAATATCATGAGATTTACTACTGAAAAAGAGTGTTTTCATTCTGTTAGTCTCTTGGTGTGAACGATGATTTGTCGGTGAAAAAGGAATTAAAGTAGTGCCTCAATATCTTTTTGAATCGCTTCAGGTTTAGTTTTTGGGGCATATCTTCCCATGACTTTCCCTTCTTTATTGACTAAAAATTTTGTGAAATTCCACTTAACACTTTTGCTTCCTAAAACGCCAGGAGCCTGTGCTTTTAAAAATTCGTAAAGGGGAGATGCATTTTTACCATTCACATCTGACTTTTTAAATAGGGGAAAGTCGACATTGAAATTTAAACTACAAAATTGTTCAATTTCAGAGTCTGAACCTGGTTCTTGATGTCCAAACTGATCACAAGGAAAACCTAATATTTCCAAACCCTGTGATTTGTATTTTTTGTATAGTGCTTGTAAGCCATCATATTGGGGGGTGAATCCACATTTACTGGCGGTATTAACGATCAACAGAACTTTGCCTTTGTAATCTGAAAATTCTTTTACTTCACCGTTACTCATTGGCATTTGAAAGTCGTAAATCAAGTCTGACATATTTTTCTCATGTAGGTTGCTACTGTTGTTTTCTAATATTTATATTATCGGTTCATAATTCCACTGGTGACCCGCATAATGTACTTTCGCTTTAGCGTATTCACGTTCAGCTCGCCAAGTACGGTTGTTAAGCTTAACCACAACCCCAGCATACAAACGTTTATTCGCTATTATTTTGATTCCCTCTTGATAGGAATCTTTGGCTTGCTTCATTTTTTCACACTTTGTTTCTAACCATTCTAACAACTGTGATTCGTTTTTAAACATCTCTTCAGCTTCTTTAAATTTGCGCTGTAGGTCTGGGTGGATTTTTTTACTGCGCATTAATTCAAACTTGCCTCTGTGGCGCAAATTATTGTCTCTTAATTGCAGTAACAGTTCCTCTACCGTATCTTTTCTTTCCAAAAGGTTGTTGAACCCCTGGCTGAAGTCAATGTTCAAATGGCTGCCAGAAACTGCACCTAAGGTGCCGGCCGTTATCGCGCCTTTGCATTGAATATCGCAGGCAAATAAATTTCCATTTGGTTTATCAATGGGACCGATTGTCACGCTTCCACCGCAATTTATTTTACTGTATGCCAGTTGGCGGCCAATGGTAACGTTGCCGCTACATTGTACATTTAAACCTTGGCCATGTTGAACGTGAACACTGCCTTCGGCTATTAATCTAGTGCTATATTCAGTGCTGTGTTCGTTTACTTTGCCCATGGCACCTTCTGTTATGATGATGTCGCCGCCGGCTTTAATGGTAGCCGATTCAACAAAGCCATTGATGGTGACATCTCCACTGGCGGTAATTTCCATTTTTTCAGTCACATCGCCATTCACTAACACCGCACCATCGTATTTAATGTTACCGGTACCAACATTTACCCCTTTACAGATAAATGTATCATCAACCCACATTTTGCCATTTTGGAATTTTGGCATGCCGGTGATTGCAGCGATAAACAAATTTTCATCATGGTCACTGCTTTTGATCCCATCACCGGGCTTGAATTTAATCCAAGCACCCACCTTAGGTGCAATTATTCCGCCTTTAACATTAAAGCCACTGCGACCTTTGGTTGGCGCAATACGACGTAATACTTCGCTGTTCGCTTTGACACAAATAACGTCACCTAAGTTGCGCATGTCAACACGGCTAGAACCACTTGTCTGAGGTTTTAATATTCTTTCAAGGGCATTGGGTACCAGCGGCTTCAATTTAGAGTCTTTACCATTTTTGACGGGTAGCCCTTTAGCAACTAGCGCTTCAATTATGGAACCAGGTTTTGCAGATTTGGCTTGTGTTGCAATGTCGTCGATTACTTTTTTACTTAGACCTCTTACAACACCGCTGTCATTGGCTAGTTTGACTAATTCAGTGGCGGTGGGAGAGTGCCCACCGTAAGCGGCAGTAATGGTAATAAACCCATACATATCATTGTCTTCAATACGGAATTTTACCTTTGCGTCTTTTTTCTCTGCAATCACTTCGGTAATTGTTTCGTAACTGCCTTCTTTGCGAGCTTTAGTTAATGAGTCTGCTGCATTAATGACATTCTCTTCTGATAGATATAAGTTTGAATAGTCGCTGTTATTAAAACAATTGATAAGGGATTTTGTATCGATGTTAGGCGCTACATCGCTTGGGTTGATTACTAAATTTAAAAATATGCCGCTATCATCTAGCCTAAAATTGATGCCTTTCATTGCTTCCACCTGGAATTAATCCGATCTATTCGTTACTGCTTTATCGACTATAAGTATAAATATATTAACTATAGACAACACATGGGACTTTGTTGGTCAACATGGGCTGCTAGTAGTCAATTCAATATGTGATATTAATTCGGGTCTAAGGTGTCATTCAAACGCACTTAAACACGGTAACATTTAAAGTCTATTTATATCACATAAGTGAAATGTACTTCCCGTTAGTTTTTTATACTAAGGGATTAATTTAGAGTGTGTAATCAGTTCTTATTTGCCTCTACTATAAGCTTTCTGCGTATTGATGTAGGGCTCTGATAATAGCTCTTTTTTCTGGGTTATTCTGATACTCAAATGTTAATTGTTCCAATAAGTTTAAATATTCAGGCAACTGCATGCTTGCCGGTGATTCAGGATCGGTTAGGCGATATTGTCTATGACGTTGCCATTTCATGATCTCTTCTTCATTTAAACTGATAGGATAATTTCTAGCTCTATATCGAAATAATAAGGTACTCAGTCTTGGATCTTCGAATTCCCACTCTTTTGTGCCTAAATTATCAGGCTCAATTTGATGAATTTGATTCAATTTTTGGCGATCAGAATCACTTAGGAAGCCACCGGTGTATAGGGCATAGTCAGCATCCATTGATGGTTCTGACTCACGCGGTTGATCAAATACAGCAACAAGCTTATTGGCCAGGCTGGTTTGGCTTTTGATGTTTGCTAAATTTTGTAAACATTGGCTACGGTCGATACCTAAACGTTGTGCATTTTCTTCGCTAAGGGTTTTTGCTGGCGCTATGACTGGGCACTTATTAAGGTGGATAAGTTTAATAGGAAGTCTTTGTTGTCCCTCAGGCATATCAGATGCACGTTGATATAATCTGGCCTTTATTTCTTCAACGTCTAAGTTGAACAAGGGAGTCGGATCCAAGCCGAGATTTAAACATATAATGGCGTTTTTATTGGTTGGGTGGTAGCTAATGGGGAGCACCCACGTACAACAACCATTTTTTGCCGGTAATTTTGAAGAAATATGTACCAAAGGAACTTGGGCATCTATGTTTATATGTTCAGCTACTTTGCGTTTATTACGCAGACTGAAAATATAATCGTATAATTTAGGTTGAGCTTGTTTAATCAGTTTAGCAATGGCAATAGTGGCATACACATCCGATAAGGCATCATGGGCATCAGCATGAGAGATCCCGTTTGCTTTTGTGAGGTCTTCGAGTTTGAAGCTCGGCGTACCATCTTCTTTGTAGACCCAGTTTATGCCTTCTGGTCTTAATGCATAACATGCCCTTACTAAATCTATAATATCCCAGCGGCTATTGCCATTTTGCCATTCGCGCGCATAAGGGTCATATAAATTTCGATAAAGGGTGTATCGAGTGACTTCATCATCAAATCGAATACTGTTGTAACCGGCGCTACAGGTGCCAGGTGTCGCCATCTGTTGCAGTATTTTTGCAATGAATTCAGCTTCAACCAAGCCGTCTCGGATAGTTAACTGTGGAGTAATTCCAGTCACTAGGGCTGCATAGGGATTCGGTAAATAGTCATTAGGTATTTGGCTGTACCATTTTACTGGTTTATCAATAATATTGAGCTCTAGATCAGTTCTTATTCCAGCAAACTGGCAAGGAACGTCTTTTTGAGGGTTTACTCCCCATGTTTCATAATCGTGCCAAAGGATTGATGGGCTCAATGTTATCACTCTCTGCAATTAGTTTTCTCAATGCCACAGGTTAAATAAGATGAAAATTAGCTTATTTTTAGCTAGGTGGAATTTGAGTTGGGAAAAATAAGAATTATACAGAATCCAATAGGTTCTGCTATCCACAATGGCATTCTTAACGCATCTGACAAAAAATACTAAAATGTTTTTAAAAAGTTATGTTTTTTAAACGGTTATGACTATCTTTATATTAGGTGGTCAATTTAATCCACAAATTGATAGCTAACCAAAACACTTTCGAAGCTAAGGAGAAAGGGTGGAATCATTAAAAGTAAATCACTATATGAATCGTCGGCCCGTAACTTTTACCGATGAAATGCCAGTGGCAGAGGCGGTAGAGCGCCTTTTAACTGGAAAGCAATCTGGGGGAGCCGTGTTAAACCCTCGTAATAAAGTAATTGGCTTTTTGTCTGAAAAAGACTGCATAGCTCGAATGATCACATCTAGTTATTATCGAGAGCAAGTGGCCCGAGTCAAAGAGATTATGAAAACAGATGTTTTAGCTGTGAAATCTTATGATTCAATTATTGAAGTGGCCCAGCGTTTTTTAAACGAAGGTACGAAATTATACCCAGTGGTAGATGATGACGGTTATTTTATTGGCACTATCAGCCGGGCAGATGTGCTTTATGCAATAGATGTTCAACTAAGAGATGGATATAAACGCGCCTAAAAGCGTTTAATAGGCTACTTTGCTGGAAATTTGCTGGCGTTTCTTCTAGGATCCGTTGCGTTTTAATGCATCGAATTTTTGAGAATACATTGTCCAATAACCAAAATACAGCCATCCCAACTCGTGAAGATCTGCAAAAGCAGCTTTCAGAATGCCTAGGCAGCGATATTTTTAGACTGCAAAAGCGGTTGAATCGTCTAGTCAAAGGTAAATCTACTGATGCTCAGTGGTTATCTGTGGCAACTGCCATTGAAGAATCCATATTGCTTCGTCAGTTTAAACAGGAAAATATTCCGGATATTAAATATCCCGATTTACCTGTTAGTGAGCATAAAGACGCTATAGGCGAGGCAATCGCCAATCATCAAGTAGTGATCATCGCTGGTGAAACGGGATCAGGGAAAACCACCCAAATCCCGAAAATTTGTTTGGAGCTTGGGCGGGGTGTTGATGGGCTCATTGGTCATACTCAGCCTCGTCGATTAGCAGCAAGAACGGTTGCTGGGAGGATTGCCGAGGAGTTAGGTACATCCATTGGTGAAAAAGTTGGCTTTAAAGTTCGATTCTCAGATCATGTGGGTGATGATACTTATATAAAGTTAATGACCGATGGTATTTTGCTTGCAGAAATGCAAGCCGATAGGTTTTTAAGTAAATACGATACATTAATCATTGATGAAGCCCATGAACGTAGTTTAAATATCGACTTTATTTTAGGGTATTTAAAACAATTACTCCCTAAAAGACCTGAACTGAAATTAATCATTACCTCTGCCACCATAGATCCAGAGCGTTTCTCAAAACATTTTAACAATGCTCCTATCATTCAGGTTAGCGGTCGAAGTTATCCGGTGGAAATACGTTATAACCCGCTGCAAGACAATGATGAAGAAAGCGATCAAATTCAGGGGATTATTTCTGCCGTTGATGAGTTAAGTCGTGAAAAGCGTGGGGATATTTTGGTCTTTTTAAGTGGTGAGCGCGAGATTAGAGACACCGCTGATGCCTTAAACAAGCAGAATTATAAAGCCACAGAGGTGTTACCTCTTTATGCGCGTTTATCGGTGGCGGAACAAAACCGTATATTTCAATCTCACGGTAGTCGTCGAATCGTTTTAGCGACCAATGTGGCGGAAACGTCCCTTACGGTGCCAGGTATCAAATACGTAATTGATCCCGGGTTTGCAAGATTGTCTCGTTATAGTTATCGCAGTAAAGTTCAACGTTTACCTATCGAAGCCATATCTCAAGCCTCAGCAAATCAGCGAGCAGGCCGCTGTGGACGGGTTTCTGAAGGAATTTGTATACGTCTTTATTCTGAAGAAGACTTTAGCGGACGCCCAGAGTTTACTGATCCTGAAATTCTGCGTACCAACCTTGCCTCAGTCATTTTACAGATGTTGTCGCTAAAGCTTGGCAACATTCAAGACTTTCCCTTTGTTCAGCCCCCGGATAATCGATTTATTAACGATGGCTTTCGTTTGTTAGAAGAGCTTACCGCTGTGGAGAAGCGTCAGGGTCAATTGAGCTTAACACAGACCGGACGACAAATTGCTAAGTTACCTGTTGATCCTCGTTATGCCAGAATGGTGGTGGAAGCAGGGCACAATAACTGTGTTTCCGAATTAATTATTATTGCTGCCGGCTTGAGCATTCAAGATCCCAGAGAACGTCCTCAAGATAAACGGGCAGCGGCAGATCAGCAACATGAAAAGTACGCAGACAAACAATCCGACTTTGTGTCCTTATTAAACCTCTGGCAAGACTTTAAGTTACAACAACAGGAATTATCCGCGAATCAATTACGTAAATGGTGTCGAACCCACTTTATTAATTATCTGCGAATGCGTGAATGGCAAGATGTGGTTAGCCAACTGAAAAAATCCATTGTTGAGGTTGGATTTCGCTTAAATAAGCAAGAAGCTGATTTTGATACTGTGCATAAAGCCATCTTATCTGGATTGTTATCGCATATTGGTTTTAAAGATAAAGAGCGCGAATTTGAAGGGGCTAGGGGATCTAAATTTATGATATTCCCTGGTTCATACTTATCCAAAAAGCCACCAAAGTGGACCATGGTTGCAGAGCTTGTGGAAACCTCAAGGTTATTTGGGCGCTTGGCCGCCAAAATTGAACCTGAATGGATTGAGCCTCTGGCGAAACATTTAACTAAATATCAATATAGCGAGCCGGTTTGGTCGAAAAAGCGTGGAGCTGTACAAGCGCTGGAAAAAGTCCTGCTGTTTGGTCTGACAGTTGTCAACAACAGGCACGTGAATTTTAGTCAAATTGACCCTGTTGTTAGTCGTGAAATTTTTATTCGAGAAGCCTTAGTAAACGCACAAACTAAATTATCCTACGACTTTATTCACTACAACCAATCACTTATTGAAGATATACAATTGCTCGAAGAAAAGTCACGCCGTCGCGACGTATTAGTCGACGAGGAAGAGTTAGTGGCTTTTTATGAACAGAGCCTGCCTCAGCATGTATGCAGTGAAAGTGGCTTCAAAAAGTGGTGGAATAAAGCAGAGCCGAAAGTTAAGGAAAGTTTAAAGTATGATCCTGAGCAGCTGAAAAAACACCAAGCAGAGCAGGTCAATGAACTCAACTTCCCCGACACTTGGCAACAGAACAACCTGAATCTTCAATTAAGCTATTGTTTTGAGCCTAACCAGATAGATGATGGGGTGAGTTTAATCATTCCTCTACCTATTTTAAATCAACTTGAGGAAATCGGCTTCGACTGGTTGATACCTGGCTTTCGTCATGAATTAATAGTGACGTTAATTAAGTCTTTACCAAAAAGGTTAAGACGTAATTTTGTGCCCGCACCGAATTTTGCTGATGCCTGTATGTTAGATATGAAATCTACCGATAATAAAGGTCATCCTTTGACATTTTTAGCTGCCTTGAGTAAAAAGCTGCTACAAATGACCGGGGTTCAAGTAGCGGAAGAAGAATGGCAGTGGGAAGGGCTTCCCGAGCACTTAAAGTTCAATTTTAAAGTGGTAGATGGCAAAGGAAACTTGTTAAAACAAGGACGTGACTTACATGTACTCAAGTTTGGATTACAAGAAAAAATATCCACCACCCTAAAACAAGCGGCCTCTCCAGAGATAGAAAAAAGCGGACTTACCCAATGGGACTTCTCTGAACTTGAAGAAGAATATATAGACAATTCTCAGGGGTATGAAGTCAAAGCGTACCCTGCGTTGGTGGATGATAATAAGAGTGTCGCCATCAAGTTATTTGAAAGTCCAGAGAAAGCATTAAACATGCATCGACAGGGGCTGCGTCGTTTGATCATGTTAAACATTCCATCACCCTTAAGTTATTTAAAAGAAAAACTACCCAATAAAGCGAAATTAGGTTTGTATTTTAATCCATTTGGTCAAATACAAGCGCTTATCAATGACTGTATTGAAGCGGGTGTTGATCACTTAATAGACCGTTTTGAAAGTGAAAATAATGTTCGCATTCGTTCTCCAGAGCTATTTGAACAAGCACGAGACTTTGTTCGCAAAGACATAAACGAAGTGGTTCTTGATATTGCAAAAAAAGTTGAGGTTGGTTTAACCCAAGCACATCAAATACAAAAGAAATTAAAAGGTAATGTGCCGCTTAATATGATCAGTGCCCATGGTGATATTAAACAACACTTAAATTCTTTGGTTTTCCCAGGTTTTATTACCCAATTTGGTATCGTCAAAATTGACGATTGGAATCGCTATATCAAAGGTATTGCTCGACGGTTGGAAAAGTTACCCATTGATCCTAATAAAGACCGCCTGCATCAACTTAATATTGAAAAAGTGCAAGATCGGTATCAGGCGGCATTAAATAAAATACCTAAAGGTAAAGCCGTGCCAGAAGAGTTAGGATTCGTGCGTTGGATGATAGAAGAGTTGCGTATATCCTTCTTTGCGCAACAACTTGGAACACCTATGCCTATTTCCATGAAGCGAATTGAAAATCAATTGCTATCATTTTAAGCGATGTTCGTTGACTTTATTGCAGATGCACCCTATAAAAGTCATAGATGTTTATTGATAGGATGAGGTAAAAGATGTTGGGATACGATGACAAGCGAAACTTTTTTCGAATGATGTTGAATTCACCGTGTGAGTTGACTGTACACGATGATGAGTCGACTCGTTCCATCCCTGCAGTTTGTAAAGATATAAGTGCTACAGGTATGTCTTTTGAGGTGGAAGAAGAGTCGGTAGAGATAGGAACGCTTGTTGATGTGGCAATTGAATCCACAAGTAGCCAGATCCCCTCGCTAAGTGCCAAAGCCAAAGTAGTGCGCTGTGAACGTAGCTCTGATAGCAGTTGTATTATAGGCGTTGAAATTATTGAAATGAATTAGGGTTTGAATTTATTAAAGACCAAAGGCTGAAGAGCCCTTGGTCTGTTTAGCTGACAAAAATAAAAAGCCTAATTGACTCTACAAACCAGCCCTTTCAAATAAAACCCTTCAGGATAATTACTTGCCACAGGATGGTCAGCGGCTTGTCCTAAGCGCTGTAAAAAATGCACTGTTTTATTCGCATCTAATGCGGCATCGGCAACCACTTTTTGAAATAAATCTGACGATAATAAACCTGAACAGCTAAATGTCAGTAGTATTCCACCTGGATTAAGAATTTTCATCGCCAGCATATTAATATCTTTATATCCTCGACAGGCTCGCGTTAAAGATGCTTTTGAATCTACAAATTTAGGTGGATCCAGGACGATCATATCAAAGGTTGTACCCTTGTCCCGGTATTCTCTCAAAGCTTCGAATACGTCTTGCTTTACAAACTTCGCTTTACTGATATCTAGATTATTTATCTCGATGTTACGTTTTGCGGTTTCTAAAGCATTGTCTGATACATCCATATTGACCACGCTCTTTGCCCCTCCCTTGAGGGCATAACAGGCAAACGTACCTGTATAGCTAAAACAATTTAATACCTGTTTATCTTTGGCATAAGTGGCGGCAATTGCTCGGCTATCTCGCTGGTCAAGGTAGAAGCCTGTTTTATGGCCTTGTTTGAGGTCAACAATGATTTTGATCCCATTTTCCTCAATAATAACCTCATCGGGTACTTCGCCATGTAAGGTTTGCACAATTTCAGGTAACCCTTCTTTTGCTCGAACGGCCACATCACTGCGTTCCAAAATACTGCAATAAGGAAAGCGCTTGTTTAACGCCCAAACAATTTTCTTACGGTGTTTTTCTGCGCCAGCTGAAAGTAATTGACAGACAATAACATTGGCATATTTATCAATAGTGATCCCTGGCAGCCCATCTGACTCTCCAGCAACCAAACGATATCCAGTTAACCCATGTTGTAATATGATGGGCTCCCGTAATGCGATGGCGTTATCTAGTTTGCGTAGAAAGAATCCATTGTCTACGACCTCTTGACGATCAAAGGTCCAAACCCTGACTTGTATTTGAGATTCCGTTGACCAAGCACCTTTAGCTAGAAAATCTCCGTCATCAGAGAAAATATCAACAGTATCGCCATTACGCACAACCCCCTTATGTTCTTTGATAGCGCTTGCAAATATCCATGGATGTTTACGTAATAATGATTTTTCCCGACCGGGATGGAGAATGACAGATGCACTCATAAAAAATTCCAAAGTTGATTAAATTAGTCATAAGTGACTAATTTAACGAAAAGGTGACTAATTTTGAGATTGTACAGCAGTCACTATATGATAGCGAAATGCGATTTAATTTTTAACTTATGGAGTGATTTTTGAACAGTCAACAGAGCATGTCATTTGTGGATTTTGAAAAAGGCGGATCCGCTGAGTCTTTAACAATAAATAGCACTAGTATTCCTAGTATTGATGCAAATGAAGTATTGGTTAAGGTTAACGCATTTGGGGTGAATAGAGCGGATACTTTGCAAAGACAAGGTAAATACCCGCCTCCAAAAGGCGAAAGTGAAATTTTAGGGTTGGAAATTGCTGGTGTTGTAGTAGCTGTGGGAAGCGACGTTACTAATATCAAAGAAGGCGAGCGAGTGTTTGGGTTAGTCGCTGGGGGCGGCTATGCACAATACGCTAAAATTCTAAGTGATCATGTGTTTAAAACACCAGATAGCCTTAGCTGTGAACAAGCGGCTGGAATTGCAGAAGTTTTTTTAACCGCTTACCAAAGTTTATGTGAAATTGGTCAACTGCAACACGGACAGTCAACCTTAATACATGCTGGAGCTAGTGGAGTAGGGCTTGCCGCTATTCAGCTGGCTGATTTGATTGGTACCAAGATCGCAGTAACCGCTTCTTCAAGCAAAAAATTGCAAGTGTGCGCTGATTTGGGCGCCGATACTTTAGTTAATTACAAACAACAAGACTTTGCTGAAGCATTATATTCTGAACGTTTTAAAGCAGATGTGGTAATTGACTTTATTGGTGCTGAATATACCAATCGAAGTTTAAAAGTGCTGAATATGGATGGCTGTATTATTCAGTTAGCCCTGCTAAATGGTCGTTTTGGCGATAAATTAGATATGGCCTTATTGCTAGGTAAACGAGCAAGAATACAAGGTTCTACCCTGAGAAACAGAAGTGATGAGTATAAAACAAACTTAATCAATGGGTTCTGCCAACGCTTTTTGAGTGAGTTTGAAACGGGCAAGTTGAAGCCGATAATTGATACTGTCTACTCAGTTGAAGAGATTGCTAAAGCACACGCTAGAATGGAAGTTAATGACACCATTGGTAAATTAATTTGTAAATGGTAGCAGGGGAGCCCCCTGCAACCTAAACTGTGGGGTCAAGTCTATTGAAAACCGCTGTCTTCCAATAAATCTTTGGATTCGGCGGCGGTTCTTGCTAAATCATCGCACCGTTCATTTTCAGGGTGTCCTGAGTGGCCCTTCACCCATTCCCACTGAATCTTGTGCTTTTGAGCTTGTTCATCAAGTCTTTTCCATAAGTCAGCATTTTTAACCGGCTTTTTATCAGAAGTTCTCCAACCGTTCTTTTTCCAATTTTTAATCCATTGATTAATGCCGTTTTTAACGTATTGGCTATCTGTGGTGAGTGTTACCTGACATGGTTCTGTAAGAGTACTTAAAGCTTCGATTGCTGCTAGTAACTCCATACGATTATTCGTAGTATGTTTAAAACCTTGGCTTATTTCTTTGTTGTGTTGATTAAATTTAAGAACAGCACCATAACCACCTGGGCCAGGATTACCAAGACAAGAGCCATCTGTAAAAATTGTAATATGCTTCATGGAAATATTCGTGATTTAAAGTTGTAGGCAAGTATAATGATTGCTACTACTAATGCCAATTGAGTTGATATAAATGCGTCAAATTGTTTTAGATACGGAAACGACTGGAATTGATCCTAAACAGGGTCACAGAATTATTGAAATAGGTTGTGTGGAGTTGGTTAACCGCAAGCTTACCGGTAATCATTATCATGTTTATATAAATCCAGAACGTATTGTAGAAGCTGAAGCCATAGAAGTTCATGGTATCACCAATGAGTATTTGGCAGACAAACCAAAATTTAGAGACATAAGCCAAGGGTTTGTAGATTTTATTCGTGGGGCGCAGCTGGTGATCCACAATGCACCATTTGATATTGGCTTTATGGATCATGAATTTCAGTTAATGAATCCGGTCAGTCCGGTAAAAAGCCGGGAGATTTGTCGGGTTCTTGATACTCTAACCCTGGCGAGGGAATTACATCCGGGTCAAAAAAATAACTTGGATGCGTTGTGTAAACGTTACGGTATTGATAACTCCCATCGAGAGTTACACGGGGCTTTGCTGGATTCAGAAATTCTAGCAGACGTTTATTTGTTGATGACAGGTGGACAAACCGACTTAAACTTGAGCGGCAACAAAGCAAACGAAAACAGTAATCAAAACGCAAATGCCATTCAACGTTTAGATGCAAACCGAAAACCATTCAAGGTTATCCAAGCTTCTGCCGATGAATTAGAACAACATCAAGCACGATTAAAACTTGTAGAGGACAGCAGTGGTTCTTGTATCTGGCATCAGCCAAATTAGGTTAATGAGTCTATGGACAGCAATAATATTGCTGTCGTTTCTTGGCATGACTCACGTTCATGCCCAAAGCCCTGTTGAAGAAAACCTGCAACCATTGCATGAATTAGGGGATAAATATCACAACAGCATTAAGTTACTGCAAAATCGTTTTCGAATAGATTACCAAGTTGATGAAATTACAATGGTGTTTTTTCGAGAATTTGGCAGTGCCCCCGTTGTTCTGGTAAAACCTGATGGCTCTAAAATTTTCGAATCCGATGCCGATGGTGAAAATATCTTTTGGTATGATTCTGCAACTTATGACCTCGTCAATATTAAAAACCCCACGCCTGGGCCTTGGCAAGCTGTAGGGCAAATATTGCCAGAAAGCCGAGTCATGGTGATAACGGATATCGAACTTCATGCTAAACCTCTCCCTAGTGTTTTATTTTCAGGGGAAATCCTCAAACAGACCGCTCGATTAACTAATGGCGGCGAGCCCATCAGTGCGACAGAGTTTCGCGATGTTGTCTCATTAGAAATAAAGTTTGTGAGTACCAATAACCCGAATTATAACAATTTCGGTGCAGAAATCGCGACCATAGCAACCTTTGAAGATAATGGCCGCGGAATGGACGAAACACCATTAGATGGTGTGTTTACGGGGCAGTTTAACCTTTCTGTGGCCAATGGCGAGTGGACACCGGTATTTATGGTAAGCACCCCTATGCTTACCAGAGAGCAAGTTGATCCGCCGTTAATGCTTTATCCCAACCCGATTAAAATTAATATGATTGAGGACGGTGGAGGGGATGGATATCACAAGTTAATGATTGATGCAGAGCGCGAATATGTGGATATGAATTCGCTGTTAATAGATGGCAAAGTACGCTTTCCAAATGGCGATGTACAAAATTTTTCATTAACCGAACAAACCCCAAATGCACGAGAATATTTAATTGTGAATTATGAGTCTGGTGTCTATCGCATAAAGTTAACCGCATATGGAAATACTAAAAGCGGGCGAGATTTTATTTTGGATGTGCCGGAATATACCTATTTAGTTGAAGAGCCTGAGGTCGTTGTAGAACCACAAATGCAAACTACTAACGGAGATGGTAATAATCTTACTGATTCTAGCGCACTTTCAACCCAATCAATGCCAAATGACTCCATAGAGCCTGAGGATGAAAAAATGTCTCAAGGCCTATTTTGGGGGCTTATTATCGGGATTAACTTGATAATTATCGTTATTGGCAGTGTAACCCTGTGGTGGTATTTAAAACCTTCCCAAAAGCCCATGAAGGCGGAACCAAGTAACACCGTCAATGGGGATAGCCCGAAAATAAGTGTAATGAATAAAATTAAAAACCTTTTTTCTAAAAAAAAGGTTGAGCAACCAGAACCGTCTCCTGTTAAAAAGAATAAAGATGATTCAGGAATTATTGATTTAAGCATTCCTAAGAAAGACCAATAGATAAATAGTCTTTGGTTTCTTCTGTGTTTTCAACGTGTATTTATTGAGCGTTTTTGAGTCTTTTGCACAAAATTAAAACAAATAAACACATTAGCTTCGGATATACGAAAAAACTGGTTGACTCGCCAATAGTGAACCCTTATTATCTGCGCCGCGGTTGACTAGGGGGTTATACAAAACTAGTTAATAGCATTTCAATAGGTCAGCGGAGTGGTAGTTCAGTTGGTTAGAATACCGGCCTGTCACGCCGGGGGTCGCGGGTTCGAGTCCCGTCCACTCCGCCAACATATTGAAAAAAATTTGCGAATGGAGTGGTAGTTCAGTTGGTTAGAATACCGGCCTGTCACGCCGGGGGTCGCGGGTTCGAGTCCCGTCCACTCCGCCAGCAAATTTATTCTGTTTTAAAATGCGGAGTGGTAGTTCAGTTGGTTAGAATACCGGCCTGTCACGCCGGGGGTCGCGGGTTCGAGTCCCGTCCACTCCGCCATTTAAAACGACAGACTTGTCTATAAGTCGACAGCAATGTGTTTTTATACAATGCTGTATTTTCCGAAATTATCCATTCTTTAGTTAATTATATTCCCAGCAATTCTTTGTGTTAAAGCCGTTCATTTTTGTATCTAAAATTATTGTTTGTTGAAACAACAGATAATTAAATTATCTGCTGTTTAACTATTACTTCTTCTTTGCTTTTAATTAGCTTTCCTTGAGTGATTGCTGTTTCTACGCAAATCATGCTTTCAAAGCTATCTGAGTGCATATCTTTCATTCTTAAGCAGTTGTCTTTCCATGGGTTCCAAACAACGATACTGTCGTGTCCTGTTGAGCGTACGCTTATATGGTGACCATTGTTGATTTCGACCAATACCGCAGGATGCAAATGTACGCGGTCGGTTTCTTGCCTAATTCGATAGATTTCTGGGGTTTCAAATTCCTCATAACCTTTGGTTTTGTCCAAATAGGGACCTGACAAACCCACAAGGGAAACGTTATCAATATCGTCAATGCTAAAGTAGCTGTGAAGCGCACAGCCTAGATTTATATCTTCGGCGTCTAAATTGCGCGTTATCAACTCTACAACCAAGGTTTTACCCACAGTGACTCTCAGTTTTAATGTGCTTTTATATGCCCAGCCTGGGCCTTGAGTCGTTTTGGGACTCAATATTAATTGGGTACCTTGATTGCTTTCTTCTGCTGAGTCTAAAGACCAAATTTGAGTGCGGACAAAACCATGAGAGGGCAGGTCATCGCGATTTTGCTTATGCCCATCTCCAAACCAAGGCCAACAAATTGGAATTCCACCACGAATGGCTGTTTTGTTGTCAAATATCGCCGCATCGCTAACCCAAAGTCGGTCAATATTATCTGTTTTTGGTATGAAACTTAAAATATGCCCACCGAATAGAGAAATCGTAGCTTCTGCGAAATCGTTGTTAATTTCTAATATATCGTTCTCACCTCGTTTACCGGTGGAGATACTAGAGGGTGTGTTCATATTTAAATACCTATTTAAATGAGTGTTAATTAAGAATGCTGGAATGGCTAATATATGATCGAAACAAGGGTTTTACTAAACTTGTTCGGAATAATATAAAAAAAGCGACCCTAAGGTCGCTTTATGTATTTTTTAAATCTGTTTTTATTTGCTGATATGGGCAACTAAATCCAGAACCTTGTTAGAATAACCAATCTCGTTATCATACCAAGATACGACTTTTACAAAGGTGTCTGTTAGTGCGATACCCGCTTTGGCATCAAATATAGATGTTCTAACATCGCCAATAAAGTCTTGTGAAACGACAGCGTCTTCTGTGTAGCCTAAAATACCAGCTAAGTCACCTTCTGAAGCTTCTTTCATAGCCGCACAGATTTCATCGTAAGTGGCAGGCTTTTCTAAGTTAACCGTTAAATCAACTACAGATACATCTGCAACTGGCACTCTAAATGCCATTCCGGTTAATTTACCGTTTAATTCAGGGATAACTTTGCCGACCGCTTTTGCTGCGCCCGTAGAAGATGGGATAATATTCTGACTTGCACCGCGTCCTCCTCGCCAATCTTTATGAGAAGGGCCATCTACCGTTTTTTGCGTCGCTGTGGTGGCATGAACAGTAGTCATCAATCCGTCAACAATACCGAACTTATCATTCAGTACTTTAGCTAAAGGTGCTAAACAGTTGGTGGTACAAGACGCGTTTGAAACGATGTCCTGGCCTGCATATGATTCATGGTTAACACCCATAACAAACATAGGCGTAGTGTCTTTTGATGGAGCAGAAAAGACCACTTTTTTCGCGCCAGCTTGAATATGTTTACGTCCTGTTTCGTCAGTAAGAAATAAGCCGGTACATTCAACAACAACATCAACATCTACTTCGTCCCACTTTAGGTCAGCAGGATCACGTTCTGAAGTCACTCGTACTTGCTTGCCATTTACCACTAAATGACCGTCAACCACTTCAACAGTACCGTTAAATTTTCCATGAGTTGAATCATACTGAAGCATATAAGCCATATAATCAGTATCAAGAAGATCATTGATTGCTACAACTTCAACATCAGAGCGTTCGCACGCAGCTCTAAAAACAAATCGTCCAATTCGGCCAAAGCCATTAATTCCAATTTTGATTGCCATGAAGGTTCCTCAATTTTACATTTGGTTGTAAGATAATTACAAAAATTATGGATCATAATTGCCTATAAGGCAAAAAAAACCCGTATATTTGTTGTTTTATTACGATATATTCACTGCAAACGTATTCAATAACGATTTATTAACATTTTGAAGGATAATGTATTTGCCATCATATCAAAGTTTACGGGTAAAATTAGTACCTTATTAATCACTAATTTCAGTTAAACTTGAGAAACGAGGTGCTATTTATTAGCCTTAGTAGGTTTATAGATAATGTTTTGAGCACTCAAGATGGTGAGTCTTTAAATTCGCGACGCAGAGTCGTAGGTAATATCTACACAATATAGTGATAGATATTTTTACTACCTGCTAGGTAAAATTTCAGTTTCATATGAGACGATGTTTCTCTTAAAACTCGTCAAAGTACTATATTAATAGGACACAAAGCGACATGACTTCTCCTCTTATCGATAAGCTTGTAGATATAAAAGGTGTAGAATCAAATTACATTGATGCATGGGGTAAACCCGAAATCGTAAATGAACAAAGTAAATGTAAATTATTAAAGGCAATGGGGTACCAGGTTGATGACGAAGAGTTATTAATCAATCAGGTAGAAAATGAGTTTCAACAAGTCTGGATGTCGCCACTTAACCCTGTACAGGTTAATCGTGATAGCGATGAACTTTTTATTACTGTTCGCTTACCTATTGAATTGGTTAATGATGACTTTGTTATTGCCATTGATTGCGAAGATAAGAGCAGAGTCGAGCAGAAGTTTGTGCCTATAGATGGGGACTTAATTAACGCAACCATCATTGAAGATATCGAATTTCAAGAATACCTGATTAAAATCAACCATTCGTTGCCGCTAGGGTATCACCAGCTTTGTTTGTTAGCAGACGATGGTGATCAAATTGCAGTTATGCGAATGATAATGGCGCCGTCGGCTTGTTATCATCCTCAAACAATTTTAGAGGGGGACAAGGTGTGGGGCTTAAGCGTACAACTTTACTGTCTTCGCAGCGAAAATAATTGGGGAGTAGGTGACTTTTCAGATTTGGCTCAGTTGGTTGAGTCGGCAGCCAAAAATGGAGCTCAATTTATAGGTTTGAACCCTATTCATGCCCTTTATCCTGCCAACCCCGAAGCTTGCAGTCCTTATGGCCCTTCCTCCAGACGTTGGCTTAACTTTATCTATTTAGATGTTACTGCCATTGATGGTTATAACAGTAAAGACGTACAAGCGTTGGTAAACGATGCTGAGTTTAAATCTAGTTTAGAACACCTACGTAGTGTTGAATATGTAGATTATGAAGGTGTTACACGTTTAAAGTTACAAGCTCTTGAGCTAGTTTTCGAAAACCAAAACTCCCAGTTTTTAAGTAAAAATACTAAGCAAAATAAAGCCTTTAAAAAGTTCATAGATGACGGTGGCGAAAGCCTGCAAATGTTAGCGACTTATGATGCTTTACAGGAGCACTTGGCTATTGAAGGTAAACCTTCTTGGGGCTGGCCAGTTTTTCCAAAAGAATATGCAGACTTTCAATCACCAGCCGTTTCCAAGTTTGTTAAAAAGAATAAAAAGAGAATCAAATTTTATTTGTTCTTACAATGGCAGGCAGCATTGCAACTTGAAGCTGCAAATCAGGTTGCCAAACAAAATAGCATGTCCATCGGTATTTATCGTGATTTAGCTGTGGGTGTTAGCGAGGGAAGTGCGGAAATTTGGGGTAATAAAGATCTCTATTGCACCGATGCAAGTGTGGGAGCTCCGCCCGATGTGCTTGGTCCCTTAGGACAAAATTGGGGCTTGCCTCCCATGGATCCTGAAAAACTCTATCACCAACAATATCAACCAATTATCGATTTGTTTGATTCAAATATGAAGTCTGCCGGTGCATTACGAATTGATCATGTGATGGCATTGTTGCGGTTGTGGTGGGTAGCCAAAGGCGATGATGCTAAAGAGGGCGGCTATGTATATTACCCCGTAGACGATTTGTTAGGTATTTTAGCCCTTGAAAGCCAACGCCATAAGAGCTTAGTCATTGGTGAAGATCTGGGTACAGTGCCTGAAGAAATTCGCGATAAACTAGCTGAAAATGGCGTGTATTCCTATCGCGTTTTCTTTTTTGAGCAAGCCAAAGATGGTGGATTTTATTCGCCTTCTGATTATCCCATTCAATCTATGTCAACCTTAACGACTCACGATATGCCGACTCTTTCTGGTTATTGGCATTGCCATGACCTTGAGCTTGGCAAAGAATTAGGATTGTATCCAACTGATGAGATATTATCGGGCTTGTACGCTAGTCGGCATGATAATAAACAGCGAATATTAGATAGCTTACATGGTCACCATTCCATACCAGAATGGATGGATCGTAAAGTTGATCAACTTGGCATGAGCAAAGAATTAAACTATGACATGCAAATACATATGGCAACAGGTTCAAGCGCATTACTCAGTCTGCAACTTGAAGACTGGTTACAAATGAATAAACCTGTCAACATACCTGGTACGTTTAAAGAGTATCCAAACTGGAAGCGCAAATTAAATAAAGATTTAGAGCAAATATTCTCTGATCCGGAAATTGTGCTTTTAGCGAAAAAATTAACTGAGGCAAGAGACAACGCAAAGTAATTCTGTAATTATACTTTACTTAAACGGTTAAGGTTCTATATTTTGAACTGACGTTAACCCAAAAGGCGAATCAATGTTAATAGAAGAAGAATTAAAGCAAGCAAATTGTACGGAACCATTTGAGTTTTTAGGTAAAAAAACCATTGAAGATTTAACCCAATTTAATATTTGGTTACCAGGAGCAAAAAATGTCAGCGTGTTTGATTTAGATTCTGGAAAAAGCATTGGTAAGCTAAAACGAAAGAACAAAACAGACCTATTCTGTGGTCAGTTTAAGAAAGTAAAAGTTAACCTAGTATATGGTTTGAAAGTTGAGACCGAGGATACAACATACGAATTGATTGATCCTTATCAGTTTCAAGAGCAAGCATTTCACGCCGTGCATTATGTTGATCACGCTCCGGAAAATGTGTATCAGCAGTTAGGTGCACAGCTAGTTTCTCTAGATGTTGGTTTAGACAATAAAATAGACGGTACTCGGTTTGCGGTTTTTGCTCCTAATGCGAAGGCTGTATCGGTGATTGGTGACTTCAATTACTGGAATGGTAGTTGTCATCCGATGCAGAAAACGTCAATGGGCTACTGGGTGTTATTTATTCCAGGTTTAACGGCCGGACAGCGTTATAAATATCAAATTAAAGATATCGACGGCAACCAATTACCCCACAAAGCCGACCCAGTTGGTTTTAGTGCAGAACAATATCCATCCCATGCTTCTATCATATTTAATCAAAATGATTATCAATGGAATGATGCTGATTGGTTGGATAAAGCGAAAGCAGATAAATACTTGCAGCCAATGAGTATTTACGAAGTGCATTTAGGATCTTGGAAGCGACCAACTGACCCAAGCAAAACCTATTTGAGCTATCGCGAATTGGTAGATGACCTTATTCCTTATGTAAAAGACATGGGTTACACCCACCTAGAAGTTTTACCTATTTCTGAGTTTCCATTTGATGGATCTTGGGGGTATCAGCCGGTAGGGTTGTTTTCACCAACAAGCCGATTTGGCGATCCTGATGACTTTAAATTCTTCGTCGATCAATGTCATCAAAATGGCATTGGTATCATTATCGATTGGGTGCCTGCTCATTTTCCTGAAGATGGCCATGGCTTAGCACGTTTTGATGGTACCCATGTATATGAATATGAAGATCCCCGTAAAGGGTGGCATCCAGATTGGAACTCTTGTATCTACGACTTTGGTAAAGATACGGTGCGTCAATTTTTAGTAGCTAATGCGTTATTCTGGATTGAGCATTTTCACATTGATGGTTTGCGTGTTGATGCTGTTGCATCCATGTTATACCTAGATTACTCCCGTAAAGACGGTGAATGGATCCCAAATGTTGATGGCGGAAATGAAAATTACGAAGCCATTAGCTTTTTACAATGGATGAACAAAGCAGTTTACGAAAAGTATCCCCGAGCAATGACTATTGCCGAAGAGTCTACTTCGTTTCCAAAGGTGTCTAAACCTGTTTTCGAAGGCGGTTTAGGATTTGGCTTTAAATGGAACATGGGCTGGATGCATGACTCCTTGCATTACATTAGCAAAGATCCTTCTTATCGTCGCTATCACCACGGCGAAATCACTTTTAGTATGGTCTACTCATTTAGTGAGAGTTTCGTTTTACCTATCTCCCATGACGAAGTTGTTCATGGCAAAGGAGCATTATTAAGAAAAATGCCTGGCGATGAATGGCAACAAGCAGCAAACCTTCGTTGTTATGCTGGTTTTATGTATGCGCACCCTGGCAAGAAGCTAAACTTCATGGGCAACGAAATTGGACAAAGTTCTGAGTGGAATCATGATGCTTCCTTGCAATGGGATTTGCTCGATTTCGATAAGCACAAAGGTATTCAATCTTTGTATCGCGACTTAAACAATATATATCGTACTTACCCAGCGCTTTATGAAAGCGATCATGATCCTGACTGTTTCGCATGGATAGACCACGGAAATGCTGAGCAGTCTATGCTTTCCTTAATGCGTAAATCTAAGGATGGTAAGCAAACTGTAATTGCTGTTAGTAATTTTACGCCGGTGCCTAGGGATGAATTTAGAGTAGGAGTTCCTGAAGAAGGTGAGTACCATTTAATAATGAATTCCGATGATAAAAAATATTGGGGTAGTGATTACAAAGTACTTAAAAAAGTACAAACTGAAGCAGTAAAATGGAATAATCAACCTTATTCTATTCGCATTAATATGCCTCCTTTGGCGACATTGATGTTACAAATAACTGAGTGATAATTTGGCTAATTCAACACAAAATGACTTTTCAGTAACGGAAGGTAAGTGCCTTCCCTTAGGTGCAACGTTAACTAAAGCTGGCTGTAACTTTGCCGTTCACAGCCCAAACGCTCAACAAGTATTGCTATGTCTGTTTAAATCAGACACTGAAGAACCAATTGAAACTATTGAATTAAAAGCAAAAACCGGTGAAGTGTGGCACGGTCACATCGAAGGCATTAGCGCTGGCCAGTTATATGGTTACCGTACTCAAGGAGAGAACAAACCTTGTAATGGTAATCTTTTCCATCCGGAAAAATTACTAATTGATCCCTATGCCAAACAATTAAACCGTGCACTGCATTGGAATCGCAAAAAGTACGAGGGTGATAGCGCTCTGATGATGCCCAAGTGCGTTGTAGTGGAGGATAATAATCCACCATTAACCGACGATCATAAACGGCCGAACACACCTTTAAGTGAAACCATCTTATATGAGGCACATGTAAAAGGTTTAACCCAACTTCATCCTGATGTTCCTAAGAATATTAGAGGGACGTATTTGGGGGCTTGTCATCCTTCGATTATTCAACATTTAAAAGATTTGGGCGTTTCAGCCGTACAGTTTTTACCCGTTATGGCCTTTATGCCAGAGCCTTATATAACTGAGAAAGGTCTTACTAATTATTGGGGGTATAACCCCATTAATTATTTTTGCCCAGAGATGCGCTACGCCATTGATGATCCCATTACTGAGTTTAAAACCATGGTAGAAAAATACCATGAGGCAGGCTTAGAAGTTATCTTGGATGTGGTATTCAATCATACCGCTGAAGGGGGCCAGGATGGTCAGATATTATCTTTCAAAGGGTTTGATAATAGCGGTTTTTATCTGTTTGAAAAAGACCAGCATGGGCTAAGAAATTTCGAGAAATATGTCAACAATTCCGGTTGCGGCAATAGCGTAAACACAGCGTCCCCCTATGTTATGAAAATGGTGATGGATGCACTTCGCTACTGGGTAAGTTTTATGGGAGTGGATGGGTTTAGGTTTGATTTAGCTGCAGGCTTAGGTCGAGATCCTTATGAGTTTTCTAGTTCGTCTGGCTTTTTGACAACGCTTCGACAAGACCCCATTTTATCTGGCGTTAAATTAATCGCAGAGCCTTGGGATATCGGCTATGGCGGCTATCAATTAGGTCAATTTCCCGCCAATTGGCAAGAAGTTAATGATAAGTATCGAGATACCGTCAAAGGCTTTTGGCGTGGTGACGTTGGTTTGACTGGGGATTTTGCTACAAGGTTATTAGGTTCAAGAGATATATTCCCCAAAGGACGCCGTTCTATCCAGTCATCTGTTAATAATGTGACTTACCATGACGGTTTTACTTTGCATGATTTGATCTGTTATTCGAGTCGACACAATGAAGCAAATTTGGAAGATAATCGAGATGGCCATGGCCATAACTTATCTGCTAATTATGGTGTGGAAGGCCCAACTAAAGACGAAAGTATTAATATTTTACGTGAAAAACAGAAACGGAATTTATTTGCGAGCCTAATTCTTTCTCAAGGTATTCCTCATATTCTGGGCGGGGATGAGTTGAGCCGAACTCAATTGGGGAATAATAATGCATATTGCCAGGATAACGAAGTTAACTGGTCAAAGTGGACGTTAAACGAGTCACAACAAGACTTTCTAGGGTTTTGTAAGCAAGTTATCGCGTTGCGTAAAAACAGTATTATTTTGTCCGACTTATCACTTAAAGACGATGATTATAACCTTCACCACAATGTTGATGAGGTGAACTGGTATCGTCCCGATGGTGAAAGTAAATTGGACTCAGACTGGCAAGATCCCCATAAGCAGTCTTTCGCTGTTGAACTGAAGGGGTGTCCTAAACATACAGATGAACATTTATTAATGATATTTAATACATATGACCATGATGTTCGCTTTCATTTACCACAACTTCAAACCGGTCGCTGGTCGTTAGAATTAGATACTCGTTACAAAAAAACATCGTTACAACCTAAAACCGAAATAGCGAATGTATTTCTGCAGGCTTACCGAAGTGTTACTGTATTTAAGCGAACTTATGATTAAACATGTTTTTGTTCTATTTTGGAGATTGTTATGAAACTAACTGATGAGCAATGGCGTGAAAAGTTAACCGAAGAAGAGTATCGAGTATGCCGACAAAAGGGCACTGAAAGGCCATTTACGGGTGAGTTACTGCATAATAAAGAAACCGGAAACTACACTTGTACGTGTTGTGGCAGTATTCTTTTTTCATCTGAGGATAAGTATGATTCTGGCTGTGGTTGGCCTTCATTTTCTGCCCACACTAAACACGATAACGTCGCGTTTCATCAAGATAATACTTTGGGAATGCAGCGAATTGAAATCGTATGCAAAAACTGTGATGCACATCTTGGCCATGTTTTTCCAGACGGCCCAGCACCTACGGGTCAACGTTATTGTGTTAATTCCATTTCTGTTAGGTTTTCTCCCGAAAAATAACCTCTATTTGGACTATTTGAAAAATAGTTAAAAATATTTTTTGTAATATATTTACAAGAATTTCTATCAGAATGAGGCGATTAGCCATTGTTCCCCCTCAAAAGCCAAATTTATGAGGTAAAATTACATTCAATATCCGTGTTCATTACTATTATGTCTAAAAGCTGAAATTTTATACCAATTTGGTGATATGGGTAACTACCTTTAGAATAGCCGCGTTTTTTGATGCTATTAACAAATTAGGGTAGTAAAGAATGAATCAGCAGTTTGAACAGGAACTCATGGGCAGTTGGCAGGAGCGTCAAGAATACGCTGAATTGATGCAGCCGGTACTTGGTAAATTATATCGTGACAGCGCTGTTGAAATCTCGATTTTTGGCAGACCTATGTTAGGCGCCAGCGCAATTGATATTATTAAATCTCATCGTAAAGTTAGACGCCACACTGGTGATAAACTTAGATTAAGAGAAAGTTGGCCCATTCTTGAAGAAATGAGCAAACTTCAATTAGCACCCGCGCACATTGACTTAGGTAAGTTAGCTTACGCCTATCATCATGATGATAAATTCAAAGACATGGATATCAAAACTTATCTCGCTGAGCAACTTGCGACTATCGCAGGCAAGCAAGATAATCATCCTGTACAAGATGTGGTGTTATATGGTTTTGGTCGCATAGGAAGACTGTTAGCTCGTTTACTTATCGAGCGCCAAGGTAAAAATAACAAACTACGTCTTAAGGCCATTGTTGTTAGAGGCGGCAAAGACGGTGACTTAGAAAAGCGTGCTAGTTTGTTGCGCAGAGACTCTGTTCACGGGCCATTTAGCGGCAGTATTACCGTTGATCATGAACGTAATGCGATAAAAGCCAACGGATCATTTATTCAAGTTATCTACGCAGACTCCCCAGACAGTGTTGATTACACCCAATTTGGTATTCAAGATGCGATTGTTATTGATAACACTGGTATCTGGCGTGACCGCGATGGCTTGGGTTTGCACTTAAAAGCTAAAGGCACTAAAAAAGCAATTTTGACGGCACCTGGAAAAGGCGACGTTAAAAATATTGTATATGGTGTGAACCATAATGATATTACTAGCGAAGATACGATCCTTTCAGCTGCTAGTTGTACAACTAACGCCATAACACCGGTTCTTAAAGCGTTGGATGAACAGTTTGGTATTGAAAATGGACATGTTGAAACAGTTCATTCATTTACCAATGATCAAAACCTTATCGATAATTTCCACAAAGCTGAGCGACGTGGTCGCAGTGCAGCCTTGAACATGGTTATTACCGAAACAGGTGCAGCTAAAGCGGTATCAAAAGCTTACCCTCAGTTAGAAGGTAAGTTAACTGGTAATGCCATTCGTGTACCTACCCCGAATGTCTCTTTGGCTATTTTGAATCTAAACTTAAATAAGTCATCTGATAAAGAAGAAATGAACAATTTCTTAAGAGACCTATCTTTGTTCTCTTCATTGCAGCATCAGGTAGACTTTACCTCTTCAATTGAAATTGTGTCGACTGACTTAGTGGGTTCTCGTGCGGCTTCAGTGGTTGACTCTCAAGCGACAATTGTTGCTGGCAATCGTGCTACTTTATATGTTTGGTACGACAATGAGTTTGGTTATAGCTGTCAGGTTATGCGAGTTGTACAAGCCATGTCAGGTTTAGTTTATCCAACTATCCCAGCTTAAATAATAAACGAATAGGGTTGCCGTTTTTAGCACATAAAAGCGGCAAACTATTTTTCTTCATTTTGTTTCCATAAATCCTCCCATTAACTAAGTTATATTTATAAGCTAATTTGATTTTTTTATTTAAATTAGTGGTTCAGGCTAACCCATTTTTTATCAGATTATGGTAGATTGATGTCGGTTAAAATATCAGTGAGTCTGAATGTGAAAATAAGCAGCAATTTTGATTCTGGCAATATTGTCGTAATCAACGCAGAAAATCCGCAACAAATCGAATTACAAATACGCAATGACAACCAGTCTGATTTTTATCAATGGTTTCATTTCAAACTAGATTCCACTCCTTTTGTTGAACATAAAATTAATATTGGTGACCTAGCCAATTCGGCGTACCCAGAAGGGTGGGAAGGTTACCAAGCTGTTGCCTCCTATGATCGCCAAGAATGGTTTAGAGTCGAGAGTACTTTTGACGGCGACAACCTCTCTATTTCATTTACCCCAGAGCATAATCATACTTATTTTGCTTATTTTGCACCCTACAGTTACGAAAGACATTTAGATTTATTGGCCAGCGCACAAGTTAATGAGCATTGCCAATTGCACCATTTAGGTGAAACTTTAGATGGGCGTGATATGTCGGTGTTAGAAATAGGGCAGCGTGAAGAGAAAAAGCCTGTCATTTGGATCACCGCAAGGCAACATCCTGGTGAAACTATGGCCGAATGGTTGATTGAAGGCTTATTAATACGTCTTTTGGATGCGGATGACGGTGTGGCCAGAAGATTGCTTGATAAAGCAGTCTTTTATGTGGTTCCTAATATGAACCCAGACGGTTCGGTTCGCGGTCATTTGCGCACTAACGCCGTGGGGTCAAATTTAAATAGAGAATGGGAGTCACCTAGTTTAGACAAAAGCCCTGAAGTATTTTTAGTGATGCAGAAAATGCAAGAAACTGGGGTGGATTTATTTTTAGATATTCATGGAGATGAGTCTTTACCCTATAATTTTGTCGCTGGTTCAGAAGGAAATCCAGGCTACAGTGATAGAATAAAAGGGTTAGAAGATGCATTTAAATCGGCGTTTTTAACGGTTACACCAGAATTCCAAGATGAATTTGGCTACGATAAAGATGCACCAGGCAAGGCTAATATGACGGTGGCGACTAATGCCGTAGGTCAATTATACGATTGTTTAGCCTATACATTAGAAATGCCATTTAAAGATAATGCTCTTTTGCCTGATGAAGATTATGGTTGGTCACCAGAAAGATGCAAACAGTTAGGTGAAGATTTATTGGTAGCCGTTAACGCGGTGGTAAATGATTTACGTTAGTTTAGATAAACACAATTAGAAACTTGTATTAAACACGATATAACAATAAAAAAAGGGGAGTCGTTTGGAAGTTTTTCATGATTTTTTAAAGCTATTAGATAGCTATTTAGGGGGCAATGCGCTGTTTCCATTTATCTTACTGGGAACAGGTCTGTTTTTTACAATTTTTCTAGGTTTTCCACAAATACGCTACTTTAAACATGCGTGGAAAGTGGTAACAGGCAAGTTTGATAGCGATGATTCTCCTGGTGATACTAGTCATTTTAGGGCATTAACTACTGCTTTATCAGGTACGGTAGGAACAGGAAACATCAGTGGTGTGGCTTTCGCTATTTTCCTAGGTGGGCCTGCTGCTTTGTTTTGGATGTGGGCAACTGCGTTTTTCGGTATGACCACTAAATTTGTCGAAGTAACGCTTTCTCACAAATATCGTGAAAAAACAGAAGATGGCACCATGGCCGGTGGCCCCATGTATTACATGGATAAACGTCTAAATATGAAATGGCTAGCTGTGGCTTTTGCCATTGCCACTGTTATCAGTTCTTTTGGTACAGGTAATTTACCGCAAAGTAACGGTATCGCGACCAGTATTGAAGAGACATTTGGCTTCGAACCTTGGATTGTTGGTAGTGTCTTGGGTATTCTACTTGCCTTGGTAATCTTAGGTGGAATACAGCGTATTGCTGCTGTGACATCTAAAATTGTTCCTTTTATGGCCTTAATTTATCTAATTGGTGCTTTAGCGGTAATATTTGCTAATTTAGAGAATATCGGTCCTTCTTTCACTTCAATATTTGCAGATTTGTTTACCGGTTCAGCGGCAACTGGTGGATTCTTAGGGGCGTCTATTGCCTACGCGTTTAACCGTGGTGTGAACCGTGGTTTGTTCTCAAATGAAGCTGGTCAAGGTTCTGCTCCTATTGCCCATGCTGCAGCTAAGACCAAAGAGCCTGTGTCTGAAGGTATGGTGTCAATTTTAGAACCTTTTATCGATACAATTGTGATTTGTACCTTAACGGGCTTAGTGATTTTATCTTCCGGCGTCTGGAAAGATAAACACCTCAATGAATTTGAACGCTCTAGTCTCGAAATCGTGGCTGGTTCTTATTCAGAAGATGACCAACAAGACCGCGAAAACCTTTATCACTATTTAAACCATATCGGTAATTCAAATGTTGAGAAGTACAGTGGGGATATTCAAGTTGTTTCCGGTAAAGCCGTAAGCACTGGTTTTACTATTATCCACGCTCGTTCATTGGCTGAAGACGTGGTGTTTACTGTAGGTGGAAATGAAGATTTGTTCACCGGCACAGTTAACGTTGTTGATGGTAGCATCGAAAAAGAAAACTTAATTCTAACCGGTAAATCTTTGGTTCACTCAGCGCGTTTAACCACAATTGCGTTTACCAAAGGATTCTTCGGTGACTTTGGACAGTACATAGTCTCTATCGGCTTATTATTGTTTGCATTTTCAACGGCTATCGCTTGGTCTTACTATGGTGATAGAGCAATGACCTATCTATTAGGTTCCCGTTCGGTCATGCCATACCGTGTCGTGTATGTTGCTGGTTTTGTATGGGCATCATTTTCCGACACAGAATTAGTTTGGACCCTAGCAAGTGTTGCTATTGTGGTAATGACCTTACCAAACTTGTTTGGTATTTTGATGTTGAGCAAAGAGATGAAAAGCTCGGTGAAAGATTATTGGGAAAGATTTAATAAGGAAAATAAATCTTAATCCAGTACAATATTCTCAATAATTAATTTGTGTAACGTTGACGGTGGGAAACTTCCGTCAACGTTTTGTATTTGGAGTTTGAATATGGCACTAATAGAATGCCCAGCATGTAATAAGAAAATTTCTGATAAAGCAGATTCTTGTTCTCATTGTGGTTTTGCAGTGGGGGATGCTTCGGCTGAAGATCTGTTACGAAAAAAGAACCTTAACAAATTTAAAAAACAACACAGTATACAAAATCATTCCATGTTAGCGATGTTGATGTTTGTCGCTGGCTTTGGTTTTATGTATTGGGGTGGGGCACAGCCAGGTGATCTTCAACACACTATTGCTATTGCCGTCTCTGTTACTGGTTTTGTTTGGTATGTGGTCAATCGAATTCGACTAATCTTTTTAAAGCGAGCAAATTAGTGAGTATTGATGCGTTAGTGTCATCTATGACACAAGAAACCTATGAAAAGTTATTACAAGCCGTAGAGACCGGTAAGTGGCTTGATGGTCTACCCTTGACAGAAAGTCAACGAGAGAGCAGCATGCAAGCGGTCATGATGTACCAAGTGAAAGTTCTAAAGCTTGATCAGCACATGACCTTAAATGCCGATGGCCAGATTAATCATAAAAGTCGTCAACAACTAAAAGAGCAGTTTGCTCCACAAAGCAGTATAGCGCGGTTTAAACAGGATGATTTTTAAACACTTTTTTCGACCCAAATATCAGGATCCTAACCCTCAAGTTAGAATTCAAGCAATTGCAAACCTAGTCCCAGAAGAGTCACAACACAAATCTCAATTGCATGAACTTGCATTCAATGATGAAGATCCTAATGTCAGTCTAGCAGCATTAACCCGCCTTAATAGCTTTGCGTTATGGTGTAAAATGGCAGACACCGCTAAATCAGAACGTGTTAAAAAGCGTGCTCAAGCAATGGTTGAAAGTGCTTTGTTTGAGCAAGGTGATTTAGTCATAAGTGATCAAGAAAGAAAACGCTTTATTGCTGAATGTAAAAGTAATTCATTATTGGAAAAAATGCTGCAACTACCTGCGGTAAAAAACGATGAATCTGGTTTATTGCTCACGGTATTGAATAAGCTGAATAAACCTCATGTTCTTAAGCAGACGTTTATCAATAGCGATAATGAAAAAGTGCAATTGAGTTTATTGCCTTCAATAGATGACGAATCGACTCTTAACAAAGGGCTGAAAAGAACTACATCTTCTGCTGTAGCAGATGCCATCCGTAATAAACTAAATCAACTTGAACAAGCAAAACTCAAACCTAAAGAAATTGAGAAAGATGCTAAGTTAGTGCTGTCCCAATTGTTGGCCCTAAAAGACAAGTCTGATTTTGTACATATCAAACAGCAAAATGACGCTCTGGTTAGCTCTTTTTTGTCACTGCAACAAGAGTTTTCCTACCTTAAAGATGAAACCAAAACTCAATTAAATGCTCGCTTCGAAGAGATAAGTCAGAAGATTACTCACTTAATTCAACAGTTAGCGCCTAGTTTCGAAGCTGCTGAGCAAGCTAATGCCCTTAAAAAGCAACTTGATGAAATTAATGACAAAGTAACTTCAATACTCACTAGCGCTAACCAGGAACTGGCCCAAGACGTAGAAAAGGTAACCTTGGGTGCAGTGGAAGCTTATGAACATGCACTGCAAGCGTGTCAGCAACAATTAGTTAGTTTGTTACCAGAATTAAAACATTACAATGATTTAAAAAAATCTTGGGATTATATCTCTGCGCAAATAACGCAATGTCGCTCAACCTTGGAACGTTTGCCTGAATTTAAAAAAGCAGTGACCTTAGGTAAAGAGTTCCTTGAAAAGTTTTCACATTTAGCGCCGCCGTCAGACGTTAGTCAGATCAGTGCCTCAAAAGAATTTTTGTCTGAGCAAACGTTATATTGGAAAGCATTATCTGAACCTTATGGTTCAGGATGGCCAAAAGAGCTTGAAAAACAATGGCAAGACCGCCGTAAAGAATTTAACGCGGGTTTAGCTAAGCTACTAGCCGATGTAAAACAAAACGAGAATCGATGTAAAGCCAAACTCCGAGCCATAGACAGTTTGATTTCACAGGGTAAGTACAACGCTGCAATAAGTTTATATTCAAAAGTAACGAGTTGGTACGAGCAATTGCCCGAGCGAAATCAGCAATATATTAGTCGCCAGCTTGAAACCATTAAAGAGCAAGTAGAAAACCTTAAAGGTTGGCAACAATATATAGCTCAACCGCGCAAACCTGCAGTGTTAAAAGAAGCCGAAACCATTGCATTACATCCTCTCCCAATCGAGCAGCAAGTTGCAGAAGTAAAGCGTTTGAGAAGTGCATGGAATAGCCTAGGTAACACTGGCAATGAAGCTGATTCCATTCTTAATAAAGCGTTTGATATGGCCATAGAAAAAGCATTTGAACCTTGTAGGTTACATTTTGCAGAAATGGAGTCTCAACGCAAAGAGAATGAACAGCAAAAGTTAGAGTTAATAGAGCAATGCAAACAGTTACAAACTGAAGACAAAGGGATAAGTGACATTGCCGATGAGGTCTCTGTGATCCAACAACGCTGGAAGCAGGTTGGTAAAGTAGACTACAAAATTTTAGATAACATCAATGCCGCTTATGCAAATGCTTTAAAGCCCTTGAAAGAGCGGATTCAGCAATTTTACCAAGAAAATGCAGAGTCTAAGCAATCACTTGTTAAACAGGCTCAAAATTTAATCGAACTTGAAGATATTAATGAGGCAGTTGAACAAGCCAAAAAGTTACAACTTCAATGGAAGAATATTGGCAACGCCGGTCGTAAGCAGGACTCATTATTGTGGAAAGAGTTTAGAAGTATCAACGATCAGTTATTTGCCAAACGTAATGATATGCAAACGAGCTCAAAACAAGCCTTGCAAATAGAAACACAAGAAGCACAGACCAAACTGCAGGAAATTCAGGAATTGGCCAATAAGGCAGATAGTTTTTCTGCCATTGAACAGGTTACTGAGCAATTGGTGGGGTTTAATAGCGCACATGAAGACAACGTTTTAAAGACCCTTAGCCATAAAATAGCGAAAATTGAAAAACAGTTAATTAACAAAAAACAGTCAGTTCACAGTAACAAAAAACGTGGACTGTTAGTGAGTATGTTTGAATTACTGAATGGTACATTGGATGATGGAAATGGGGATGATGGAAATGGGGATGACGTGCTTGAGCAATTTCCACAAGCTTGGAAACAAGCTTATCTAAGCAACAATGCCACTGATTTTAATCGTAATGAGATAGCTGTGTTGCTAGATATTCTGGAGGCCGTTGAAAGCCCACAAGAAGATCTTCAATTGCGTAAAAAGCTGCAGTTACAAATGATGACTGACAAGCTTCAACACGGTGAACAGCTGGATAAAGACAGTTTACTATTACAGTTTATCCAAGCTGGAAAATTACCCATTGACGCTACAGCTAAAGATATTGAGGTCTTTGAACGTGTGAAGACCCACTTTATTAGTTAATTCTTGTTTCCGAAAACGCGCTGGTGAATTAACTTAATTCACCGCGCAAATTGGTGACTAATTGACGTTTAATTTCTTCTACAGAGAGCTCTTTACTGAGTAGATAATGTAGTTTTGCTAAAGCTGCTTCTGGTGTCATATCGTTACCAGAAACTACCCCAACTTCACGCAATACATGGCCATTGGCATAACCACTCATATTTACTTTACCACTAAAACATTGGGTGCAATTTAAAACAATAATATCGTTCTGTTGTGCGGCTTTAAGCTGCGCTAATAAGGCTGCATTTTGTGGTGCATTGCCTACGCCATAACTCAGTAGTACCAATGCTTTAACCGGTTGTTGTAAAGTATTTCTAATTACCTCAGCGCTGATCCCTGGATATAAGGTGACCACACCTATGGGTTGCGCATTAACAGGACTAACCTTCATAACCTTTTGTGTTGGCTGACTGATTGTTCCAGAAACCAGTTCGATATCAATCCCAGCTCTAAGTAGTTCTGGATAATTGGGCGAGCCAAAGGCAGCAAAACCATCAGCGTCAACTTTGCGACTGCGATTGCCACGAAATAGACGGTTATTGAAATACAGAGATACTTCTGAAATAGGGTAGTTAGCAGCGATATACAGAGCATTTAACAGGTTTACTTGCCCGTCTGAACGTAATTCAGCGAGAGGAATTTGTGAGCCTGTGACGATTACCGGTTTGCCCAAATCTTCTAACATAAAAGATAACGCAGAAGCAGTGTAGGCCATGGTATCTGTACCATGTAAAATTATGAAACCATCATAGTCGTCATAGTTATCGCTAATATCATCGGCGATATTTTGCCAATCTTGTGGGCTCATATCCGACGAATCAATTAAACTTTGATACTCATGTATCGTAAACTCGGGCATCTCTGGACGATGAAATTCTGGCATATTGTTCAGGGTTTCGGTTAAAAATCCTGAAACCGGTACATAACCTTGGGTTGAAGGCCGCATACCGATGGTGCCTCCGGTATAGGCTACATAAATGCGTTTCTTAGTGTGAGTCATCTTGTCCATTAACTATTTATTTAAAGTCGCGATTGTAACCCGAAATTTTCGCAAATTAACGATATATTGTTGTAATTAAGCTAAATATTCACAAAAATAGCTAAAACAGACTAGTGATGTATAGTCCCTAGTCGAGACGAAATTTAAGGACTTATTTTGATCAATTTAAAGGCACTGACTCCATTATTATTAATTCTTATGAGTACGTTGTATGTTGGCGCTAGCCACAGTGAAGTGATGAGCATGCGTGACCGTGCAGCGTTAATAGATGAGATATTGCAAGATCGTTTGGAGCACACACTTCCGCAGTTGATGGAGCGCGAAGGCATTGATATGTGGATTTTGATCTCGCGAGAGTATAACGAAGATCCAGTGTTAAAAACCATGTTGCCAGCGACTTGGTTATCAGCCCGGCGCAGGACCATTTTAGTTCTGTTTAATCCAGGAAATGGGCAAGCAATTGAGCGTCTTGCCGTGAGCCGATACGACGTTGATAGTATGTTTAGAAAAGGTTGGAATAAAGAAAAACAACCGAACCAATGGCAGCGACTTGTGGAGCTAATACAGCAAAAGAATCCGCAAAAAATTGCATTAAATAAATCCGCTCATTTTGCGTTGGCTGATGGCGTAAGCGCAACGGAATACGAAGAGCTAATGGACGCCTTGCCTGCTCAGTTGTCGAAAAAAGTGGTTTCATCACAAAATTTAGCCATCGCTTGGTTAGAAACCCGTAGCGACAAAGAAATGCAAGTGTACCCAGAATTAATTAAAATTGGCCATGGCTTAATTGCCGAGGCCTTTTCTAATCAAGTCATTACCCCAGGTAAAACCACCACTGAGGATGTTGTTTGGTGGTTGCGGGAGAAAAGTAGAGAGTTAAAGCTAATAAATTGGTTTCATCCCTCTGTCTCCATTCAACGCTCAAGTAGCGTAAAATTTGATCACCTAAAAGCATTTACTGGCACTAACCCTGAACAAGTGATCCAAGCTGGAGACCTTTTACATGTGGACTTTGGTTTGACCTATCTACGATTAAACTCAGATCAACAACAGCATGCTTACGTGTTAAAACCCGGCGAAACCGATGCGCCTATTTACCTTAAACAAGCATTTGCTAAGGCCAATCGTTTACAGGATATTTTCACGCAAAATTTCAAGGCGGGAAGAACCGGTAATCAAGTATTAAAAATGTCCCGCGAACAAGCTATTGCTGAAGGTATCAAACCCTCTATTTACACTCATCCCATTGGCTACCATGGCCACGCTGCAGGAACCACATTAGGGATGTGGGATTCACAGGGTGGGGTGCCTGTTAGAGGTGATTACCCGTTGCATCTGAACACGGCTTACTCCATCGAATTAAACGCAGCCACCTTTATTCCTGAGTGGAAAAAGGAAATACGCATTATGTTAGAGGAAAATGCGTTTTTTGATAAAAACGGGGTGCAATACCTAGATGGTCGGCAGAAAACTTTTCACTTGATACAGCCGCAATAAAGTCTGCGCCAGATTAAAAAGTGTTACAGAGTTTGTTTTAACAAGCCTAACTGAAAAGGCTTTGTTATTCTTAACCCTTATAAAAATAATAAACACGCACCAACACAGGAAAATATATGAAATTCACCATTAAGCCTATTGCCGTTAAGCAAGCACTTATCGCAATGTCTGTCACTATTGCTTTAGCAGGTTGCGCTAACACCAATGAGAGCGCCAATGCTAGCTCAGTGGCGGCTGAAAACATGTCCCAGTTAAGCGAGTCTCAAAAAATCCAAAGCTTAACCGAAAATTACTTTAATGAAAGTATGGCCTTAAATCCGGTTTACTCGACTTTTGTGGGTGAAACTAAGTATAACGATAAATTTAATGAGCCTTTGAGTGATGAGTTATTGGCTAAAAATTTGGCCTTTGAGAAAAAATATTTGGCCGCAGTGAAGCAAATAGACCCGAGTAAATTGAGCGGTCAAGATTTGCTTAGTTATGAAGTCTTTAAACGTGATCTTGAAGTTGGTATTCGTGGTTTTGAATTACCGGAACACTTAATGCCCATTAGTCAATTTGGCGGCGTTCATAGTTACTTTGCCATGCTAGGTTCAGGTAGCAGCGCACAGCCATTTAATAACGCAGAAGATTATCGCAACTTTATGCAGCGCGCTGCTGGTTTTGCGGTTTATATGGACAGTGTTATCAGCACAATGCGAGAAGGCATCAAACAGGGTGTAGTACACCCCAAACCTATTATCAATAAATTGATTCCACAACTGGAAGCCCACTTTGTTGACGATGTAACCCAAAGCGTATTTTATGGACCTGTTGCTGCGTTAGACCAAAATAACAATATTTCTGAGCAAGAAAAAGCTGATATAAAACGTGAATATATTACGGTTATCGAACAACAGATTATTCCTGCTTATGACAAGGTAGCAAAATTTGTTGCAGGGGAGTACTTAGAAAATGGCCGTGATACTGTGGGCTTATCAGCTCTTCCTGATGGTAAAAAATGGTACGAATATCGTATTGAAACTAACACTACTTTACCGCTAACCGCAGAAGAAATTCATGAGTTTGGTAAACAAGAAGTGGCGCGAATTTTATCAGAAATGATTAAAGTAAAAGAAACCGTGGGCTTCGATGGCGATTTACCGGCATTTTTTGAGTTTTTGCGCACAGATGACCAATTCTATTTTGATTCTAAGCAAGGCATTATTGATGGTTACACTGAAGTAAAAGAAAGAATTAATCAGAAGCTGCCATTATTGTTTGAAGTTTTCCCTAAAGCGGATTATGTGGTGAAACCAGTTGAAGCATACCGCGAAGCGTCAGAAGCGGGAGCGAGCTACATGCCGCCTTCGCCTGATGGTTCCAGACCTGGTGTTTTTTATATTAATACCCGGGATCTAAAGGGCCAACCTAAGTTTTCATTGGAAACCTTGAGTATCCATGAAGCTGCACCAGGACACCATTTTCAAATAGCCATTCAACAAGAAGTTGAGGGGTTACCTAAGTTTCGTAAATTTGGTGGTTACACTGTGTTTGCCGAAGGCTGGGCCTTATACGCCGAAAGTTTAGGTAAAGAGTTAGGGCTCTTCACAGACCCTTACATGTGGTATGGACGTTTAAGTGACGAACAACTTCGTGCAATGCGTTTAGTGGTGGATACTGGGTTACATGCGTTTGGTTGGAGCCGTGAACAAGCTATCGACTTTATGTTAGATAACTCTTCTATGGCTAAAAGCGACGTCGTGGCTGAAGTTGAGCGATATATTTCCATTGGTGGTCAAGCTCTTGCTTACAAAATAGGACAACGTCATATCCGTATGTTGCGCAATAAAGCCTCTGCCGCACTCGGAGATAAGTTCGACGTTCGCAAGTTCCACACTCAAGTGTTGATTGATGGCGCATTACCTATGCCCATTCTTGAAGCTAAAATTGACCGTTGGATCGAGAGTCAAAAAAGTTAAACAACCTGTGTTCAAGAGTAATGAATCAGGTTTACACCCTTAAGTGCGTTTTCAGCTCATGGCTGATGGGGTAGTATCATAGACGAGGCTTAGGTCTCGTCTTTTTTATTGTATTGAATTTATTTCCAGCAGCTTATTTTATAGGACTTTCGTGAAGTTTTTACATACCTCAGACTGGCATATTGGCCGTCAATTCCACAACGTTTCTTTACTTGAAGATCAAGACTTCGTTCTTAATCAGTTAATTGAATACATTAAACAAGAAAAGGTTGATGCACTGATTATTGCTGGCGATATATATGACCGTGCACTACCTCCAGCCAATGGGGTAGAGCTTTTAGATCGGGTGTTAAGTACGATTTGCATGGAGTTGAAAATACCGACTATTTTGATCCCAGGTAACCACGATAGTGCCGAAAGAATCCGATTTGGTGCCAACCAGATGAAACAATCGGGTTTACATATTATGGGTGAATTACAGCAAGTGACCCAACCAACGGTTATTGAAGTTGAAGGACTTGAAGTCGCTTTTTATGGCATTCCGTATTGTGAACCAGCGATGGTAAGAAATACCTTTGATGTGGAGGTTAGCAGTTATGATGAGGCCCATAGTTACCTAGTCGAAGAAATTAAAAAAGTGATGACAGACAAACAAAAAAATGTGTTGATCAGCCATTGTTTTATTGATGGTGCCAGCGAATCTGACTCTGAACGACCATTACAAATAGGCGGCGCAGACCGGGTGAGTTATCAACCTTGTATCGACTTTGATTACGTGGCCTTAGGGCACCTGCATAGTCCCCAATTTAAAGGAAAAGAACACATCCGTTACTCTGGTTCGATCATGAAATATAGTTTTTCAGAGCAGCACCAGAAAAAAGGTGTAACCCTTGTTGAATTCGAACCTGAAATGCCAGTCTCAATGACACACCTTGCGCTTAAGCCACTCAGAGACATGCGTATTATTGAAGGGGAATTAAGTACTATTTTAGAACAAGGTAAAGTCGACCCCAACAATGACGATTATCTTTTAGTTAGGCTAACAGATAAACACGCCATCTTAGATCCCATGGGTAAGTTAAGAGAGGTGTACCCCAATGTGTTGCACCTTGAAAAACCTGGCATGTTAGAAACCAACTCAACGCAATTAAATCAAGAGTCGTTAAAGCAAGGGGAGCTGGATATGTTTCGAGATTTCTATTCGCAAATTGCCGGCCAAGCCATGTCAGAGGATCAAGATAAATTGGTCTGTGAACTAATTAATCAATTAACCAAATAGGGAGATTAACATGAAGCCACTTAAACTGACTGTGCATGCTTTTGGCCCTTTTTCTGGAACTGAATGTATTGATTTTGCGGACTTGGGATCTAACCCCTTATTTTTGATAAATGGCCCCACAGGTGCGGGCAAAAGCTCCATACTCGATGCCATCTGTTTTGCCTTATATGGCCAAACAACAGGGGCTGAACGCTCAGCCTCGCAAATGCGCTGTGATTTCGCCGATATAAATTTACTAACCGAAGTAACCTTAGATTTTAGCTTGGGCAACAAAGCCTATCGCATTTCTCGGATCCCCATGCAAGAGAGGGCTAAGAGTGTTGGTGAAGGCACCACGTCGCAAAATTCCAAAGCCAGCCTTTGGGAACTTGATGGCAGCGAAAATAATCGGCTACTAGTTTCATCTAGCGTGAAAGAAGCTGACAACAAGATTAAAAGTCTTATTGGATTAGATGTTGAACAATTCCGTCAGGTTATGGTGTTACCTCAAGGTAAGTTTAGAGAGTTGTTGTTAGCGGACTCTAAAGATCGCGAAAAGATATTTAGCCAGTTATTTCAAACTTCCATCTATAAGAGGATTGAAGATGGTTTAAAACTCCAAGCTGCAGAGATTAAAAAAGCGGTGGAGCAACATCAGAACCAAATAAAAGGCATATTGCAAAGTGCTGACGTCAACTCAGAAGAGCAGGTTGCAACAAGCATTGAGCAGATAAAACCAGAACTTGCACTGGCATTTACTCAAAAACAAGATGCACATAACCAGGTTAAACAAACGGAAAAAGCCTTAGAAGCGGCCAATCAATTAGTTAAAAAGTTCACCGACTTTGAGTTGAAAAGTCATGAGTTAGAGCAACTAAAAGAATCCATTCCCGCGTTCGACCAACAAAAACAACAGTTGAGGCTTGCCCAAGTTGCACAAAAGTTAGCGCCTCTTTTTAAAGCCAAAAACAGCGCGGCATCAAAACTAGCTCAAGGGCAGGAAAAATTAGCTAACAGCCAAACGGCATTAAACCAATATGACGCCCAGTTAAAACGTGCAGTGGAAAAGTTTAGCGCCGCGCAAGTTGAGCAGCAACAAGTTGAGTCTGTGCAAAAACAACTCAATCAACTGGAACAGTTTTTAAAAGTGGCGCAAAGCTTAAACGCCGCCACAGTGTTAAAAGAAAAGGCCCAATCACAGGCTACGGAGAGTAAAAGTAAACTTGATAAGCAACAAGGTCAGATAGACACTATCAGTTCACAAATAATGGGCTTAGAACAACAATGGCAGCAACTTTCAGAGCAAGTAAGCGCCATCGCAGCACAACAACTATTACTTGAAAAGTTAAGTCAAAACTTGACTAAGGGTAAAAATTTACAGAAGTTACGGGACGAATTAAAGCAACTGCAACAACAAAGTGCTCTGGCCAGACGTGATTATGATTCGGCCCAAAATAGCTTATTAGACAGTTCACGCTTAGTTAAAAAAACCGAGTTTTCTTGGCATGCTAGTCAAGCGGCTATTTTGGCCCAAGAGTTAGAAGACGGAGAGGCATGTCCTGTGTGTGGTAGTGTACAGCACCCTAATATTGCCACGACACAAGGTGATATTGAGTTCACCAGCAAAGAAAAAGTCGATGAGGTTAGAGCTCTAGAACAACAGGCAACTAACACGCGAGATAAGGCAAAAGCACTATTAGATACTGCTGTCAGTAAGGAAACCGTTAAACAGAGCTTAATTGACTCCCTAAACCAAGAGCTAGGTGATATTGCATCTAAAAGCATAGTAGAGATGCAAACTGAGCACGACACTCAGCAGCACAAAGTCAGTGAGTTGTTAAGGGTTCAAAAAAACCTGACAACGGTAACTGAAAACCTAGAAAACAATAAAAACACACTCAAAGAGTACCAAACTAAACTCTCTGGTTTGCAAGACCAAGCAGCGATAGATGAGAAAGGTTTGATCACTGCTGAAGCGAATGTTGCGCAACTTGAAAAACAAGTCCCCCTTCAGCAACGTAATATTTCTGAGCTAGAATCCAGTATTGATGGCTTAAAACTTAAGATTAGCAAACTGGATCAAGCTTTAGTGTCTGCTCGACAAGACAAAGAAGTCGCCCAATCTCAATTCGACCAAGGTCATGCCAACAACCAGGCATTACAGGCAAATTTAACTGAACTGCAAACCGAAAGTCGAGAGGCAGAAAAAACCTGGGAAACCGCTTTAGGGGCAAGTGAGTTTATTAATGAAGACGCTTTTTTAGCCGCGCAACTAAATGATCAACAACAACTTGAGTTACAAACCAATATTGAAGAGTTTAAAACTAGGCTGGACAATTTAACCGGGGCGGTTTCCCAACTTAAATCTGAATTAACCGCCCAAAGCAAACCTAACCTTGTTGAGATCCAAGACGAACTTGCCTTGGCTAATTCAGTGCTTAATGAAAAAGATCGCATATGGCGGGAATTAGAAGAGCGCAAAAATCAGCTTCTTTCGGTGCAAACCAAGTTAATTTCTGCCCATAAAAAGAACCAAGCACTTGAAGCGAAATATCAAACCGTAGGAACCTTATACGAGGTATCCAATGGACTCACCGGTGATAAAGTTAGCTTGCAGCGATTTGTCCTCAGTGTCTTGTTAGATGATGTATTGATACAGGCTTCACAGCGATTGTCGTTAATGAGTAAAGGCCGATATCAACTTATTCGCAAGGAAGAGCGTGCGAAAGGCAACAAAGCATCTGGACTTGAACTTGAAGTAGATGATGCCTACACCGGTAAATCGCGTCCTGTTGCCACTCTGTCAGGGGGAGAGTCCTTTATGGCAGCCTTATCATTAGCCTTGGGTTTGTCTGATGTGGTGCAGTCCTATTCAGGTGGTATTCGACTGGATACATTATTTATAGATGAAGGCTTTGGTAGTTTAGACTCTGAGTCGTTAGATTTAGCCATCCGCACTTTAATCGATTTGCAATCCACTGGCCGCATGATTGGGATCATTTCCCATGTTAGTGAGTTAAAAAGTCAAATGGCCCTGCGAGTTGATGTGAAATCAGGCAGAGCGGGTAGCCAAATTGAGGTGTTAACTGCATAACGAGTCTGAATATAAAAAGCCATGGCATAAATAGACAAAAAACATATCTGCTTGACAATATAGCGCATATAGTTACCATGGTAACTATATTGTTTTGATTAAGGACTGCTCTGTGCATTGTATCTTTGCCACCATTACACCAAAGGCCCAATATTTTAAATCTGCAAAAAAAGCTATTCTTGGAATATTAGGGGCTACTCGAAAAGAAGAAGGTTGCTTGCAATTTGACGTCCACACAAATCAAAGTGAAACACAGCTATTTTTATATGAACAATGGCAGGATGAAAGTGCCCTTGAACAACATTATGAGCAAGATTATACAAAACAGGTGTTTGCTGCTTATCAAGAGTGGTTAGCTGAGCCTGTTGAGATAAAAACCATGGCTTTGCTTAAATAAAGGTAGAAGTTTAAAAATATGTTTTTTCTAAAAGAGCTACCGACTCAAGCAATGATAAACCGCTACAGTGAAGATTACTTTCCTGAGCGAAGTGAAGATGTCGCTAAAAAATTGCAAGGACTGCGAGAATACAGCACTTTGATTCGAAAATTAGAGGACTATTTTGCTAGCCACAACCTTTCTCAATTACGATTTTTAGTCATGATGGTGATTGATCGGGAGCCGGATCGTGATCATCTCTTTGCCCATGAAATAACAGAGAGGTTAGATGTATCGAAGCCGGTATTGAGTCGAGCCATAAAGAAGCTTATTGCAGCCTCGTTATTGTCTTCCAAAAAGGATAAGCAAGATGCAAGGGCTGTTTTGCTATCTTTAACTCCAACAAGTAAAGAATTACTGAGGTCAATATTGCCCGGCTATTTTGACATTCTGAGTGCTCAAAGCCACTCGGTGTAGATAAAACCGTTATCCGTTTATGTAAGTTTTGGGCTTGTAGTAGCACATGTCCAAGTTACCGTTACCCTTAAAGTGAAAGAATTCACTTTCTAAACCACGAGCGCTTTGTAAACGCTTTTGGAAGGCATCAGAGTCCTGTTTTTGTATTTCAATGTTAATGCGTTCTTCAGGGGCAATATTTTCTGCTATTTTAATCCAATGTATTTTACTACGCTGCTCAGCTTGTTCGATAACGCCACTCGCTTCATTGACACTTGCCCGTTTTAAGGATTGCAAGGCAGGCATGCCATAGATAACCTGACCAAAGGAGCTCATGTTTCGATCTAGGTGTCGAGTAGCTTGGCCAATGACTATATAAAAATGGGTAGTGGCTGAGTCTTTATTTACATCCCTGGCCATGGCTACATTGCCTGGGCAGTGAAGAAGCCACTCTTCTTTACTTTGTAAATCTCGACCGGCAGGAAATTCATGTAAATAGCCAGTTTCAGGTGCCATAAAATCATTTTTTTGTTCCAGTTGAAAGGCACTCATGGGGGGAATAGGGCGGGTAAACTCTGCCTTTAGTGGACTATTAAATTGAGTTGGTTTTTTATCCTCAAGATCACCTGCTTGGGCAACAAAGCCGTCTATCACCCGATAAAAGTCTAAGCCGTCGTAATAACCTTGGTTCACTAAGTTTTTAAACCGTGTAACATGATTAGGCGCAATAAATGGTGCAAGCTCTATGATCACTAATCCTTCGTCAGTTTGCATATAAACTTGGTTTGCTAATGCAGGTGCTCGCCATTCCGTTTGAATTTTACTTAACGCCGAATCACTAAAAAAGGTAAGTAAGACTAACAGAGCGCTAAATGATTTCATTGAAATTCCTTAATACGAAAAAGCCCGTTAATGATTACATTAACGGGCTTTGATTCATTCGTAAACTTTATTGTGTTTTACTTATTTAACTTCCACACCTGCCGCTTGTTTATCAGCGTGATAACTAGAGCGAACCATAGGGCCGCAGGCTGCATGGGTAAAACCGATGCTATGAGCGTAATCACCTAATTCGTCAAATTCATTAGGGTGTACATAGCGCTTTAATGGGTAATGGTGTTTACTAGGTTGCAGATATTGTCCCAACGTAAGCATATCAACGTTGTGGGCACGCAGATCATCAAGCACCACACTTATTTCCTGCTTGTCTTCACCCATTCCCATCATCAAACCAGACTTGGTGGGGATTTCAGGATGCTGTTGCTTAAACTTCTTAAGCAGATCTAAAGACCACTGGTAATTCGCACCTGGACGACATTCACGATAAAGGCGAGGAATGGTTTCCAAATTATGGTTAAACACATCTGGCACGCCTTGTTTAAATATCTCTAGTGCGCGATCCATTCGTCCACGGAAGTCTGGAACCAGAACTTCAATTTTAGTCGTAGGGCTGTGCTCACGAATGGCATTGATACAGTCAACAAAATGTTGTGCACCACCATCACGGAGGTCATCACGGTCAACTGAAGTAATAACCACATATTTTAATCCCATTTCGGCAATGGTTTTTGCCAATTTAATTGGCTCTTCAGCACTTGGAGGCAAAGGTTTCCCGTGGGCAACGTCACAAAATGGACAACGTCGGGTACAGATGTCGCCTAAAATCATAAAGGTCGCTGTACCATGGTTGAAACATTCTGCCAGGTTAGGGCAGCTTGCTTCTTCACACACCGAATACAGATTATTTTTGCGCAACGTTTGTTTGATGTGATCAATTTTTTCCGTTGTACGGGGTAATTTAATTTTGATCCACTCAGGCTTACGCAACATTTGTTCTTTTTCAGTTGGAACAATAGTAATGGGAATGTGCTTTACTTTCTCATCGTCGCGGAGTTTTACTCCAGCTTGTGGTCGTGCGTTACTCATCAAAACCTTCTTTATATTCTTTGTGATCAATATTTAACAAATTGCAAAAGTGCTCAACTAATTTAGTTCCAGCGTCGTTTACAGATTGTGGTCCACCAATAGTTGCGCAATTTATCATCTCAAGGCCTGCATAGCCACAAGGATTAATACGATTAAATGGAGACAAGTCCATATTTACATTTAATGCTAAGCCGTGAAACGAGCAGCCTTTGCGTATGCGAAGCCCAACAGAACAGACTTTTTTATCATCAACATACACTCCAGGAGCATCCGCTTTAGGGTAGGCGTTAATGGAGTAGTCTTGTAATGTGTTCACAACACAACTTTCAAGGGCCGTAACCAAGTTTCTTACGCCGAGCTTACGTTGTTTAATGTTCAACAGCACATACATGGTTTGTTGGCCAGGTCCGTGATAGGTCACCTGACCGCCACGGTCTACTTTAACCACGGGTATATCCCCTGGTGCCAACAGATGTTCCTCTTTGCCAGCTTGACCTTGAGTAAATACAGGTAAGTGTTCAACTAACCATATTTCATCTGCAACTGTAGCGTCTCGTGTATCAGTAAAGTCTTGCATTGCCTGCCATATTGGCTGATAAGCTTGTTTACCTAGTTGACGAACAATTAAAGACATATTATTCAACGGGTACTGACAAATTCATTAAAGCACAACTCGCACTAACTCTAGGCTAGATAACTCAGTGTAAATAGTTTCCATATGTTCTTTACTCGTCACCTTTACGCTAATAGATAACGAATGATAAGTGCCTTTAGAGCTAGGTTTTATGGTTGGACTATAATCACCTGGTGCGTGATTTTGTAAACAAGAAACCACGTCAATTGGAAGTTGCTCATGGGCAACTCCCATTACTTTAAATGTTTGTAAACAAGGAAAATCCAATAATTGATCGAATTTAGTATCCACTTTTTTCTCTTAACTAATTTGGGGATTTGAATGTTAGTAAATAGACTAGTCACCAAATCCAAGTTGTAATTTTATGTAATCGTAGGCTCGGTCAAACAAGCCACCTTCTTGCACTTCTTGTAGTGCAACTAACGGATATTCTGCAATATCTTCGCCTTCAAGTTGTAAAAACAACTTACCAACCACTTCACCTTTAGCGATAGGGGCTTCTAAGCTTTTTTCCAGTTCGAAGTTTGCTTTTAGGTTTTTGACCTGACCTCTAGGTATAGTTATGGGGGTGTCTTGGTTAATTCCCAAGTCTACAGTTTCTTTGTCACCCATATAAATGCGATGAGAAACGAAGCTGTCTCCAGCTTTATAAGGGGTAATAGTTTCAAAGAAACGGAAACCATATTTTAATAATTTTTTATTTTCGTTTTTACGGGCTCTTTCACTATCCGCGCCCATAACCACTGCAACTAAGCGCATATCACCTTGGGTCGCTGAAGTCACCAAACTGTAACCAGCATCTGATGTATGACCGGTTTTAATTCCGTCTACATTTAAACTTTTGTCCCAAAGCAAACTGTTGCGGTTGTATTGTTTAATGTCATTATAGGTGAACTCTTTTTCTTCATATAAAGCATATTCTTCTGGAACATCATTAATCAAAGCACTGGCTAGAATAGCCATATCACGCGGTGTGGTATAGTGATCAGCATCATGCAGACCATGGCTATTTACGAAATGCGTTGAGGTCATTCCTAATTTTTCAGCATGGGCGTTCATTAAACTAACGAATGCACCCTCTGTTCCTGCAATATGTTCAGCCATGGCAACACAAGCATCGTTACCAGATTGAATAATAATGCCTCGGTTTAAATCATGAACTGAAACTTGTTTACCGACTTCAATAAACATCTTAGATGAGTCAGGAAAGTTTTTGGCCCAGGCGTTTTCAGATACTGTGACCATATCGGATTCGGAAATATTACCCAATTTAAGTTCATTCCCAATCACATAACTGGTCATCATTTTTGTTAAGCTTGCAGGAGCTAATTGAATATCCGCGTTTAGTTCCGCTATTACATGACCTGTATTATGATCGATCAACAAGAAGCCTTTTGCGGCGACAGTCGGAGGAGGGGGAATAACCACGGCTGAGAAGGCACTAACCGAGAATACAGCTGTGCTAACTGAGCAAAATAACCCGAAAAAAATAGACTTAATATTGTTCATTGACCTACCATTTTTATTAATCTTTTAAAAAGTGTTTCGTGAGCGCTGCGTAATATATCATTTCTGTCATTTACTTTCGTGAAAAATATCTGCAAGTTCGTTTAATCGCTCACATTTTATGTCGGACGACATGCTTAATTTCAACTCTAAATGAATAAGCGCCAGCGTAAATCAGTACAGGCGTATATTTCAACTCATAATATGACCGCTAAAAACCTAAAAAAGTTTAGTTAGCGGTTAATTTTAAGTTTTCAGGACTAAAAGCAGCAGAGTCTTGATTGAAGGTTAGGGTATTAATGTTGATTGACTATAAATACGAAATGCACTGCTGTAGCCATCTTGTTTTAATTGTTGCAAAAGTTGTTCTGCATGATTTTCATCATTTAGGGGGCCTAAGTGCAATCTAAATAACCCATTTTCGTTAGGCGTGTTGACGGATACTTGATATTGGCTTTGTAAACCTTGTGCTAAGGCTTGCACTTTTGTTTCGTCTTGAAGTGCTGCAACTTGAATGAATAACTGCTCACTTTTATTCGCTGCCACTAAAGTCGTCGGTACTGGAGCGGGTGTGTTACCTACCGTTAGAGTGCCATCTTTATCCAAGTGTAAAACTTCTACTTTTACCTTGGCGGTTCCCGTATCTAACACACCGATCTTCATTGCTGCTGCATAGGATAAATCAATGATTCGATTATCATGGAAAGGACCGCGGTCGTTCACTCGCACTACTGCAATTTTGCCATTTTCAATATTGGTCACTTTTACAATTGATGGCAGGGGTAAGGTTTTGTGAGCGGCACTCATGGCAAACATATTATAAACTTCGCCATTTGCAGTTAAATGGCCATGAAATTTTTGTCCATACCAAGATGCAATACCTTGTTTAGCATAACCTTTTCCGGTTTTAAGGGGTTTATAGTATTTTCCTAACACAGTATAGGGTCGCATGGATGCGGCTAGATATGGCTCGTAGCTGGGTTTGACATCTCGAAAGTCAATATCATTGCTAATTGATTTTGGCTTTGAATCCGAATGTTGACTGTAACGGCCTGTATTGCTGCATGAAGCAATTAAAATACAAAATATCAAACAACCAAGTCTTTTCATTTTTATTCCATTGCTTGTTTTAGTTGTTGGCTGAATTGAAATACTGCCATGGCATACAAAGGACTATGATTATAACGGGTTATCGTATAAAAATTAGGTAGACCAACCCAATACTCAGTGTTGTCAGTTTGTTGAAACGCCAATAATTTTACACTTTGCTGTGGAGTTAATGAAACCTCGTCACTAAGACTCACTCCTGCGGCCTCTAGATCTTGCCATGTGTGTTTGTACTTTAAACTTTTACTAATCAGTTTATCAATCTTGTCATTGGACACTGGCACACTCGCTTTAAATGCTACGGGTTCACCGTCCTTCCAACCGTGACGTTTGAAGTAGTTTGCCACACTGCCAATGGCATCCGTTGGGTTGTTCAACAAGTCACGTACACCATCGCCATCAAAATCTACCGCATAATGACGATAACTCGATGAGATAAACTGCCCCCAACCCATAGCACCAGCATAAGAGCCTTTCACTTCATCTAAGTCAAATCCTTCTTCTCGGGTAAGAAGAAAATACTCAGCTAACTCACTTCTAAAAAATTTCGAGCGGGGAGCGTAATGAAAACCTAAAGTATAAAGCGCATCTAAAACCGAGTACTTACCTTTATATGTGCCGTAAAATGTTTCTACACCAATGATGGAAACAATAATTTGTGCCGGAACGCCAGTTTCTTGTTCCGCTCGTTGTAAGTCGTCTTTGTGTTGTTGCCAGAATTCCACGCCTTTTACTAAGCGTTTGTCGGTTAGAAAAATAGGGTAGTATTGATGCCAAGGTTTCGCTTCCCAAGGTTTGGCAATTGCATCTAAAATAGTTTGATTTTTTTCAGCATTGCTCAGAGTTTGTCTAATGAAGTCTGCTTCAAATTGATGCTTTTCAGTCATCATAGTAATGAACGCTTCAACCTGATCGTTAACTTCTGGCTTAGTCGACTGTTCAGCTGCAACCTTCGTCAAATTAAGACATAAAGCGGAACATAATAGTATTTTTGCTAGCGCTCGCATTTTCTCTCCATGGCTAAATCTGTCTGATTTAACCCGATACTTAGTTATTATTGTCTGGACAGTAGACGTTTTTGAGTACTGATTGCCATTAGAATGCCAAATCCGGCTAATAAAGTCACCATTGAGGTGCCACCATAACTGACTAAAGGCAAAGGCACACCAACAACAGGTAACAAACCAGATACCATCCCCATATTAACAAATACATAAACGAAGAAGGTTAAGGTGATACTGCCAGCCAATAACTTTGCAAAAGCATCTTGAGCGCGCATTGCTATCATTAAACCTACTACTATGATGTAACAATATATGGCTAACAGGGCTAAAATTCCAAACAGTCCAAACTCTTCGCTAAATACAGCAAAAATGAAGTCAGTGTGTCTTTCAGGTAAAAACTCTAATTGTGATTGAGTACCTTGAAGCCAACCCTTGCCACTTACTCCACCAGAGCCAATAGCAATTTTTGATTGAATAATATGATAACCAGAGCCCAAGGGATCACTCTCGGGGTTCAGGAACGTTAGTACCCGTTGTTTTTGGTACTCTTTCATTAAAAAGAACCACATTACAGGGGCAAAAGCCGATACTAAACAGGTGACCATTAAAATTAGACTCCAGCTCATCCCTGCTAGAAATAATACAAACACGCCTGAACTGGCAATCAATAGTGATGTTCCAAGGTCAGGTTGTTTAGCGATAAGTAATGTTGGAACAGCAACAAATAAAAAGCCGATGCAAATGTTCCATATTTTGGGGGGAAGATTAAAGCGGCTTATATACCAGGCGATCATCATAGGTACGGCTAATTTCATGATTTCAGATGGTTGAAACCTGACAACACCCAAATCTAACCAGCGTTGAGCGCCTTTTCCTGACACCCCAAATAGTAGAACCGCGACTAACATTAAAACGCCAGCGATATAAAAATATACTGAAACTCGTTGATAGGCTAATACCGGAACTTGCGCCAACATAAACATCACAAATAATGCTACACCAAGACGAATAACTTGGCGCTGGATCAGTGCCATGTCCTGGCCACCTGCGGAGTATATGGTAACTAGACCCACTGCCATCAAAACTAAAAGACCAATCAACAAGGTCACGTCTATGTGTATTTTTGTGAAAATAGATTGTTTATTAGGTTCTAATTTCGTTCTTAACATGGGCAAGGCTTATTGTTGTGTCTGAGAAACGGATTCAGTTTCTTCGACATTAGTCTGAACCAATTGAGGCGGCTTGTCTTTAAAGTAATAGTCCATCACCCTGCGAGCAATAGGCGCGGCCTGTGAACTACCGCCACCCGCATTTTCGAGGGCTACGGCGATACTTATTTGCGGATCTTGATAGGGTGCAAAACCTACATACATAGCGTTGTCTCGGTGTTTTTCAGCCAGTTTTTCGGCGTCGTATTTGGCATCTTGGGCAATGGACACTACCTGTGCTGTACCAGTTTTTCCTGCTGGCTCATAGTTAACATCAACAAAAGCGCCACGTGCCGTACCATGAGGTTCATGAATAACTCCATACATGGAAGACAGTACTAGATCCCAATTTTCGCTATTTTTAACTGGGATAGGCTGTAATTCTTTTAAAGGATCCAACACCATTTCGTTTTTGACAATGCGTCCTCGTAAAATTTGCGGAACAATTCTTTTGCCTCTATTTACAAGTGTATTTACTGATTTGACTAATTGTAATGGGGTGGCTGTCCAATAACTTTGGCCAATTCCGACCGAAATGGTGTCACCGATATACCAAGGTTCGTTATAACGGGCTTTTTTCCAACCGCGACTTGGCATATTTCCATCGGACTCTTCATAAATATCGACTCCAGTGTAATCACCAAAGCCAAATTCGGTCATGCTCTCGTTTATACGATCAATACCTAAATGATAAGCTAAATCGTAAAAGAAAAAATCGCAGGAGACCTCTACGGATTTTTTAACATCTACCCAGCCGTGTCCCCAGGGGATCCAATCTCGCCAAACATGACTCACATTCTTGAGCTTGTATCGGCCATTATCGAATAAGCGAGTTTCACTATCGATAACGCCTTCTTCCAAGCCGGCAAGGGCCAAATGAGGTTTAACGGTGGATGCTGGAGGGTATTGACCTTGAGTCGCTCGGTTTATTAAAGGACGGTCAGTAGATTGCAGTAATTTAGCATAGTTTTTACTGCTAATGCCGTGAACGAACAAATTGGGATCATAACTTGGGTTACTGTACAGTGCTAAAACGCCACCGGTTTTTGCATCCAGTGCAACTACCGAACCGCGAGTATCACCTAATACTTTTTGTATTTCTAATTGCATTTTAACGTCAATATTTAAGATCAAATCTTGACCGGGTTCTGGAGGTTGAAAATTTAAAGTACGGATAATACGTCCTTTGCTATTTACCTCTACTTCTTGATAACCCACTGAACCATGTAGTAGTTCTTCGTGATATTTTTCAATGCCAAGTTTGCCGATATCATGGGTAGCAGCATAATTATCTTCTTGGCCGGCTTCATTGAGTTTTTGCAGGTCTTTTTTATTGATCCTTGCCACGTATCCCAGTGCGTGGGTAAGTGCGCTGCCAAAAGGGTAATGGCGAGTTAATCGAGCTTCAATTGAAACCCCAGGGAATTTATGTTGCTTGGCTGAGAACAATGCCAACTCTTTATTACTAAGCCGGTTACGTAACGATACAGGTTTAAATCGTCTAACCCGTTTCATACTTGCTTTGAAATCAGAGATTTCGTCTTCGCTCAAATCTAGCAGGCTGGTGAGTTGTGCTAAAGTATCATCTAAGTCATCAATTTCTTCGGGGATAACCTCCAACGAAAACACCGGTCTGTTTTCCGCCAATAGAATGCCATTTCTATCATAAATGAGGCCGCGATTTGGGGCCACGGGCAATACCTTTATGCGGTTGCCATTAGAACGCGTTTGATAATCTGAATGTTTGGATACTTGCAGGTAATATAAGTTGCTGATGATAAGAATCATTGCCAAGCATACCAACACCATTGCAATAAAGCTGCGTCTTGCAAAAAGGTTGGCTTCGGCCGAATGATCTTTAATCGTAACGCGGTTAACTGGCAAAACTACTCTCGGTGGTAAGGGTGATTAGCATTCACCGACCAAGCTCGATACAGGCTTTCTGCAACGATTATCCTAACTAACGGGTGCGGTAAGGTGAGGGCAGACAAAGACCACTTTTGTTCACTCGCTTGAATACATTCTGGTGCAAGCCCTTCAGGACCGCCAATTAGTAGGCTAACGTCTCGGCCATCCATCTGCCAGGCTGCAAGGTTCTTTGCCAAATCAGTTGTGGTCAAGGCTTTTCCTGTTACTTCAAGGGTGACTATTTTATTACCTTTGGGTATAGAATTTAGGGTAAGTTCCCCTTCCTTTTGCAAAATGCGCTTAATGTCTGCATTTTTGCCTCGTTTACCAGCGGGTATTTCGGTAAGTGTTAATTGTAAGTCGCCGTTAAAACGGCGCTCATATTCTCGATAACCGGATTCTACCCAAGAGGGCATTTTTGTGCCTACTGCTATCAGTTGAATGCGCATTCGAGCTAATTTCCTAGATTGATTTTAGTTTATTATGCCCAAAGCTTCTCTAACTGATAAAAGTCACGAGTTTGATCTTGCATGACATGCACAACAATTTCACCTAGGTCAACTAATACCCATTCACCTTCTTCTTGTCCTTCAACACTCAGAGGCGGGTGACCAGCTTGTTTGGTTTCATAAACCACATTTTGTGCAATTGATGCCACATGTCGTTTTGAATTTCCTGAGCAAACTAACATAGTATCAGTCACAGTTGATTTGCCTTTCACATCGATATCAACAATGTCTCTGGCTTTTAAATCTTCGATTTTCTCGATTACAAATTTTTTGAATTCGTCGCTTTCCAATTGTGTTCCTCTTAAAACAAGTTTTCGCTGTAAATTGTATCAGAAATAAAGACAAACTAGCATAGCTATCTATTACTTCAGTTTTATTGGGTTTGCCGTGTTATGCGTAACCTATTCTGCTATTCAAACGGAATAGAGGTTAGGTCATAGGGGACAAATAACAAACACAAGTGGCAAAGCTCAACGTAAGGACGCATAACTTGAGATTGTTTAATACGCTGATCTAGTACTTGTAGTTTTTGTTGAATATTGTCTAAAGTTGCAAAGCTCATACGTTGCATTGCGCTTAAATAAAAAGCTTGTCTGTTTTTCCAAATACGATGTTGATTCCAGTTAATGCTTTTACCGGCCTGTTTGTCGGCCAGCAACGTATTTAATATTTGCCACTCTCGAGTTAAAGCCCAGCATACTATAGTTGGCTCTACACCCTCAGCCTCTAATCGATACAACATTTTAACCATTCTAACTGCATCACCGGATAACATAACGTCGACCAATTGAAATACATTGTATCTAGATTGGTCTACAACAGATTCAATTATTTGTTGTTCAGTGACAAGGCCATTAGGAAATAACAACAGTAATTTATCAATTTCCTGTTTGGCTGCTAATAAATTGCCTTCACAATAATCGCTGAGCAGCTTTATCGATTCTGGTCCGGTTTTTAACCCCGTTTCATTCATGTAACCAGCAACCCACTGATGCAAGTTGTTACCTTCCAGTGGGTAACAAGGGACGTAAATGCCTTGCTTATCCAAGGCTTTGAACCATTTAGCATTTTGCACATCACGGCCTATCTTTTGGCCGTGAATAAGTACAATAGTGTCTGGATTAGCGTTAGCTGCAAGTTCACAAAGTGTCTTGCTGCCTTCGGTGCCGGGTTTGCCTGTTGGCAGTTCTAATTCAATAAATTGTTTAGAACTGAACAGTGACAAAGTCTGGGTTGCTTCAATTAAACGAGACCATTGAAATTGATTATCTACACTTAATTGCTGACGTTCATCAAAACCCTGTTGTAAAGCTTGTTTACGTATGGCTTCAATACTCAGCATTTTTTGCAGTGGCTCATCGCCAAAGATCATATAAAAACTATGATTATTTTGTTTAACATGCTGCGCCAAGCGACTTGGGTAAACCTGCATTAACGTTCTCGGCTATCTAAACTCGGTAACATTCTAACGATTCGATCTGCCGCCTGGTTTCGCATCTCTTTTAAAATCAAATCCAACTCTCGAGATTTAGCAAGAATTGCGTCAGGGTCATCCTGATATTCTCTGGTGACGTCAAATTCAACTATTTGGGGTTCTTTGTCAGGGAAGATAACTTGTAGTTTAATGGTTAAAACCAGTTCATATTCTGCAACTTGCCCAGTACTAAAAAGAGAAAGTAATCTTCTATCTAGAGAGTCTGGGTATAAATAAATAGCGATAGTTTGGTCTTTTTGTTCTACCGGAATATTAGCTACATAAGCTATCTGGTAAAAATCAAAATGTTCTTTCAGGGCGCGTTTTAATGGGGAGTACTCTTTGGGACCCGTTAAATAGACCTGCTGAATACCCTCCGGCAACGGTTGAGAACCTCGAAACTTGAAGCCACAACCATGCAAAGTTACCAGCACTGCAATTAATAAAAAAACACGACCTGAAAATAGTTTCATCAACTTAATTAGCCACAATATTAACAAGTTTACCGGGTACATAGATGACTTTTCTAAGGGTTTTACCCTCGGTAAATTGTGTAACGTTGGGTTGCACAACAGCCAGCTCTTTAACGTCATCCGCAGCCATATCAGCCGCTACTGTCATTTTTGCGCGAACCTTGCCGTTTACCTGCACGATGATTAATTTTTCATCTTCAACCAAGGCGGCTTTATCAGCTTGAGGCCAGGCTTCAAAGGCTATTTCAGTTGTGTGTCCAAACTGTGCCCACAATTCATGACAAATATGGGGAGTAATTGGGTTCAACATTAACACCATAGATTGTAACCCTTCATCTAAAAGAGCACGATCTTGAGGCGAATCTTGAGACGCTTTTTGTAAGTGATTCAAAAGCTCCATAATTGCGGCTATTGCAGTATTGAAAGTCTGACGGCGACCAATATCATCACTCACTTTATCTATGGTTTTATGTATATGACGACGTAATGCTTTTTGCTCAGAAGTAAGAGTAGAAAGATCCAAACTATCAACTGGGCCCAATGCTAAATGCTCTTGAACTAGTTTCCAGAAGCGTCTTAAGAAGCGATTAGAACCGTCAACACCAGAGTCAATCCACTCTAAGGTTTGTTCTGGTGGCGCGGCAAACATAGTGAACAGACGAATTGTATCTGCACCATAAATATCAATAACTTGTTGAGGATCAATTCCGTTATTTTTAGATTTTGACATTTTAGTCATGCCACCAAATTCAACTTCTTGTTCGTCACTGATTAACTTGGCGCTAATAATGCGACCTTTTTCGTCTTTTTGGGTTTCCACATCTGCAGGTGAATACCAATGTTTTTTACCTTTTTCATCTTCACGATAAAAAGAGTCAGCTAAAACCATTCCTTGGCAAAGCAACTTCTTATACGGCTCACTAGACTCTACTAAACCTTCGTCTCGAAGTAGTTTATGGAAAAATCGAGAATAAAGTAGATGTAGGATTGCATGTTCAATTCCACCTACATATTGATCAACCGGCAGCCAATAATTAGCTTGAGTTGGATCTAGCATGGCTTGATCATTTTGTGCACTGGTATAGCGTGCATAATACCATGACGATTCCATGAACGTATCGAAGGTGTCAGTTTCACGTAAGGCTGGTTGGCCTTGATATTCAGTTTTAGCCCATTCTGGATCGGCTTTTATTGGCGAAACCACGCCATTCATTACCACATCTTCCGGTAAAACCACGGGTAAATCTTGTTCTGGAACTGGTACTGATTCACCATTTTCAAGGTTTAGCATCGGAATAGGTGAACCCCAGTAACGTTGACGGGAAACGCCCCAATCACGTAAACGGTAATTCACTTTGCGCTGACCTTTACCTTGGTTCTCTAATTCTTCGCTTATCTTTTCGAATGCCTGTTCTGAGGTTAACCCGTCAAACTGTCCAGAATTGATTAATTTACCTTTTTCAGTAAACGCCGCTTCGCTTAGATCACAAGCTTGTGAGTTACCATCAAGGGGTTCAATGACTTGGGTGATGTTCAATTTGTATTTAGTTGCAAACTCATAATCTCGTTGGTCATGACCAGGAACAGCCATAACCGCACCTGAACCATAATCCATCAATACAAAATTAGCAGCCCAAACGGGTACTTTAAGGCCAGAGATAGGGTGGATTGCATACAAACCAGTGGCACAGCCTTTTTTCTCCATGGTTGCCATTTCAGCTTCTGCAACTTTGGTGTTTTTACATTCTTCAACAAATGCTGCTAATTCTGGATTGCTATTAGCTGCTGCTAAAGCAATTGGATGGGTGGCGGCAATACCCACATAGGTCACACCTAAAAGGGTATCTGGACGAGTGGTATAGACCTCGAACTCTTCTATGTTGTCAATTGGCTGAGCTAGCTCAAACTTAATGTCGACCCCTTCAGAGCGGCCAATCCAATTTTTTTGCATGGTGCGAACTTGTTCTGGCCATTCTTCCAACTGCTCTAAATCTTGTAACAGTTCCTCAGCATAATCGGTAATCTTAATAAACCATTGGGGAATTTCTTTTTGTTCAACCAATGCTCCTGAGCGCCAACCGCGTCCATCAATAACCTGTTCGTTGGCCAGTACAGTGTGATCCACTGGATCCCAGTTTACCGTTGCGTTTTTCTTATAAACTAAGCCTTTTTCGTACAAACGAGTAAAAAACCACTGTTCCCAACGGTAATAATCTTGCTTGCAGGTGGCCAATTCACGGTTCCAATCATAACCAAATCCAAGGGACTTCAGTTGCTGCTTCATATAGTCGATATTGGAGTAGGTCCATTTCGCAGGAGCTGTGTTATTATTGATAGCGGCATTTTCAGCTGGCAACCCAAATGCATCCCATCCCATAGGCTGTAAAACATTTTTACCTTGCATGCGATGAAAGCGACTGATTACGTCGCCAATGGTGTAGTTTCTGACATGGCCCATGTGTAAACGACCACTAGGGTAGGGAAACATAGACAAACAATAAAACTTCTCCTTACTGGCATCTTCTTCAGCGCGGAATATGTCATTTTCTTCCCAATGGGATTGTACCTTTGATTCGATTTGTTGCGGGTCGTATTGTTTGTCAGCCATTAACACGGAATTCCAAAAAAATAGTATAATTATCTGTTACAAGAAGCGAAAAGAGCTTCTTAATGTTATTCCTGCAAGAATACCTTAGCTAGCCGTGTGCAAACAACCTGAAATGCTGTTTAGAGCAATTAAAAACCTCTGTAGTGGTTATAATTTAGTCGAAACCTAAATTAGTTAGGGGTTTGACAGTTGACACAATTCAACATAAAGGTTTCACTGTGGCCAAATTAACTTCGAAAAACTTATATGCTGCAACATAAATCACTGAGTGTTGAACAACTAACTGCAATCCCCAGCCGTGATTTGATAAACCAGGCGTTACGGGACGATAACGCTCTTATGGCGTCATTTATTGGCCAACAAAGGGCCAGAGAAGCGCTATCTTTTGGTTTGGGTATTCAAGCCACAGGTTATAATTTGTATGTTATGGGGGAGCATGCGACCGGGCGCTTTACATTGGTTCAGGAATATATTGCTAAATCAGTGGATAAAATTCCGACTCCTGATGAATGGTGTTACATCAATAACTTTGAAGAAGAACGGGAACCCTTTGTTCTGCGCCTTAAAGCCGGCGAAAGCAAAATGTTGCACAAAGACATGGAAGGGTTGATTGATGTTCTATTAGATACTTTTCCCGCAGCATACGACAATCCAGGTTATCAACGTAAAAAAGCAGCCATTGCTAGAGAGTTTGATCAACGCTACGACAAAGCGATTGATAAAGTTGAGCAGTATGCGCAATCTAAAAACGTCGCACTATTTGAAGAAAGTGGCACCATTAGTTTTTCGCCAATTCTAAATGATAAGCCCATTACGGATGCGGACTTTGCAAAATTGGATGATCAACAGCGTCAGCATTATTATCAATTAATCGACCACTTAGAAGACTATTTAAGTGAAGCGCTACTAGAGTTACCTAAATGGAAGCGTCATTCCTCTGAACAATTACGCAAATTAAAGCGCGATACTGCTGAACAAGGAATTAAACCACTACTTAAAGATTTAGAGCACAAATATGCCAACGAGTTAGCGGTACTAAAATTCTTAAGACAGCTAAAATCTCATTTAGTGGATACCATTGTTGAATTGCTGGCAGGTGATTTAAAAGATGATAAACAAGATGAGTACGACAAACGTGATGTATTAGAAGAGCAATATTTACCGAATATTTTGGTTTCCCATAATATACACGATGGGGCACCAGTGGTTTACGAACCCAATCCTACCCATCAAAATCTGTTTGGTAAAATTGAATACACTAATGTGCAAGGCTCAATGTATACCAGTTTTCGTATGATTCGAAGTGGGGCGTTGCACAAAGCTAACGGTGGTTATCTGCTTTTAGATGCGGATAAAATGATCGATCAGCCCTTTGTGTGGGAATCCTTGAAGTTAGCCTTGAAATTCGGTCAACTTAAAATGGAGTTGCCGCAACTTGATGTGGGTATGGTGAATTCCATGACACTGATCCCTCAGCAAATTCCGTTGAACGTAAAAGTGGTACTTTTAGGTTCGAGAGACTTATATTATTTGTTGCAAGATTACGATGAAGAGTTCGATGAATTATTCCGTGTTTTAGTGGATTTTGACCATGAAATTCCCCTTAATCAGCAAACCTTGTACGATTTTGTGGGCAGAGTGCGCAATCATATTATGTCTCTTGGCTTGAACAGCATTTCCGATAAAGCTATGTATCGACTAGTGGAATACAGTTTGCGTTTAGCAGAGCATCAAGAGAACCTGTCTGCACGTTTTTCAGATGTTATTGAATTAATTAATGAAGCCCATTATTTCTGTGGTTTAGAACAGTCGACTGAAATTCAAACTGAGCATATTGAAACCGCGTTAAAAGCGAAAATAGAAAGAACAGGACGGGTAAGCCAAGCGCTACTAGAGGACATTAAACAAGGTCAAATATTGATTGCCACACAAGGGACATCAATTGGTCAAGTTAATGGTTTAACTGTGCTTGAAATTGGCGATAGTGTGTTTGGGACACCAGCAAGAATTACTTCCACAGTTTATGCCGGTGCAAACGGTGTGGTGGATATAGAGCGTGAAGTAGAACTCGGCCAACCGATTCATTCTAAGGGAGTCATGTTGCTGACGGGCTATTTGGGAAACAAATATGCTCAGTATTTCCCGTTGACCTTATCGGCAAATATTGCCCTAGAACAATCTTATGGTCATATTGATGGAGATAGTGCGTCACTAGGTGAACTAGTGGCACTGATATCCGCATTAACCGAAGTGCCCGCTCGACAAGATTTAGCGATTACCGGCTCAATCAACCAATATGGTGAAGTACAATCCATTGGTGGCGTAAATGAAAAAATAGAAGGCTTTTTCACACTTTGCCAGCATCGTGGTTTAACGGGTACCCAAGGCGTGATTATTCCCCATTCAAATAAGATCAACTTAATGCTTAACAGTGAAGTAATCGAAGCTGTTAGTAAGGGCGTATTTCACATATATACAGTGGCAACCGTTGATCAGGCATTGTCTTTGTTAACCGGTAAAGAAGCGGGTGAATTAAACTCTAGAGGTCGTTACCCTAAAGGTTCGATGAATTATTTGGCGGTAAATCGTTTGTATAATATTGCGTCTATCGTGAATGGCGCTGATGACGATTAACAAATCAGTAAAAAGAGAGAATTATGCCGATTAGTAAAAATAAAGTAGTCCAGTTTCATTATAGAATCAAAGACTTAGAAGATAACGAGTTAGAATCAAGTTTTTCCAATGATCCTGCGGCTTATCTCCACGGCCACAATAATATGATGATTGGAATTGAAAAATCATTGGAAGGTAAAAGCACAGGTGAGGAGTTTAGCGTTGAACTTCCACCGGAGGAAACTTTTGGTGAAGTGATTAAAAATGCAGAACAACGAGTTTCGGTGAAACATCTGCAAGGGGCTAAAAAGTGGAAACCAGGGATGTCCGCGGTGTTGCAAACAGACAAGGGAGCTAGAGAAGTGACCATTGTTAAAGTGGGTAAGTTTATGGCTACCGTGGATATTAATCATCCTTTGGCGGGTAAAACCCTTAAGTTTGAGTTAAAAGTCGAGGATGTTCGTGATGCCACTGATGAGGAGTTGTCCCACGGCCACGCTCATGGTGTAGGAGGACATCATCACTAACCTTAGTTAGTTATTCTTTTTTAAGCCATCAATAAAAAGCGTAAAGATTAAAATTTGCGCTATTTATTTACGCATTTTCCGATATATAGACTATCTTCAATATGACCCTTTTACTTCAAACGATTCCAATTTCGTAAAGATGGGGGATGTTGCATCGCAGTTAGAATGCACTTATGTTTTTTATAACTTAAGGATATCTAACATGATTCCAGTGGATGGTGATTTCATTTTATCTGTTGCTCCGCGCTTTTCTGGCGCAAAAGCCGAAGCTCAAATGCGCATAGTCGGTCAAATTTCGGCGATATTCGCACCAACCTTAGCTAGCTATCAAATTAACACCAGGTTACGAATAGCTCATTTTATGGGGCAGGTTACCCACGAGTGTGCTGGTTTTCGGACCACCGAAGAGTTCGCATCGGGTGCCGCTTACGAAGGGCGGAGTGATTTAGGAAACGATCAAGTGGGTGATGGTAAGCGTTTTAAAGGTCGGGGATTAATTCAATTAACTGGCAGAGCCAATTACCGTCAATATGGCAAAAAACTCAATTTACCTTTGGAAGATGACCCTAATATTGCGGCAGATCCCGCGATTTCATTAAAAATAGCTTGTGAGTATTGGCGCACTAGGAAAATTAACGCGGTTGCGGATTTAGACGATCTAATCAGAGCAACAAAACTGGTTAATGGTGGTACCAATGGTCTAGACGACAGGCGTAAATATTTGCAAAAAGCCAAACGTGCATTGGCTGCAATTGAAGGTATCCGAATCGCGTTTAACGAGGGCGAAAAAGCGGTGATTGTTCGCCGCGGCTCATTTGGAGAAAAAGTCGGAGAATTGCAGAGAATGTTGGTTGATAAAGGCTACGCAATAGGAATAGATAATGACTTTGGTGCTGGCACTGAAGGAGCTGTGATTGATTTTCAAAAGCGTAATGGTTTAAAGGTCGATGGTATTGTGGGAAAAGCCACTTGGGACAAATTAGGCGCTAAATCTTAGCACCTAATTTATCTTTGTTAGGTTGCCGTAAACCCTGGACTTTCGCTATTAAATTGATACACACGGTTTCGGCCATTTTCTTTAGATTCATATAATGCAGTATCAGCACCTGCAAACAGCTTTTCTAAACCATATCCACAGCGCAACGCATCCGCGACACCAAAGCTGGCGGTGATTTTAAATTGATGTTCGGTTTCTTGCGTATCGATGTTTTCAATAGCTGCGCGGCAAATTTCAGCGACCTTACTTGCTTCATCAATATTACAGCCAGGCAATACAATACCAAACTCCTCACCGCCCATTCGGCCAATAAGATCGATAGAACGGCATACTCGTTTTGCTTGTTTAACAGATTCTCTAAGGGCCCAATCTCCAGTTTGATGACCATAGGTATCATTTACTTTTTTAAAGTGATCTAAGTCAAATAATACAAAACTAACTGGTTGTTGTTGGTTTTCCGCATTCTCAATAATGCTTTTTGCACGATGATTGAAATAGTGACGGTTACTGATCCCTGTTAACTCATCGGTTTCGGCCATTTTTCTTAGTTTTAATTGGACTTTTCTGTTCCTGTATAAAACAACGAATAATAAGATGAGTAGCGAAACTGCCAGGGTTAACGCCAATTTATTGTTGCGGGACTGTTCTGCTGCAAGGGCCGCTTGTGTGCGTAATAGAGCATTTTGTTTATCTAAAATAACGATAGTGTTGTCTTGCTCTAGTTTTTCGTATTTGGCTTGTTGAAACGCAAGGCCTCTTGCAATGGTGTCATCTAAGTAGGCTTTTTCAGCTTGATTGTAACGTTTTAAGTAATCGATTGTTTGCGGGTAATCGCCTTGTGCTTCAGCGGCTTTATATAAAACTTCAAGAGACCTTACTAGAGCTTTTGTTAAACCAAAATTCTGAATACTGTCATACGCTTTAAGACCATAGTTTTTCGCCAAATCAGGTTGATCTAAAAGTAGATAATTATTAGCCAATAAACTAAAAAACACACCAATCAAAGGAGGGTATTTGCTTGCAAGTGTCTGTTTTTCAGCATCTTGCAACAATTTGAGGGATTCACTGATACGACTTTCTTTGGTCAATGACTCTGCCACTGTCATGATAATGATATTAGCAACCAAAAATTCATTATGACTTTTGCAAAAGTCTATACTCTGCTGTGCATATTGGTAATCCGTTAAGGTCTTTGCTAACTCAAATTCAGCTTCAACTTTAATTTGGCGCGCAAAACACTGAGTTCGATTGGTTGTTGTTCTTTTTAATAATTGATTCGCTACTTGTAAAGCTAGCTCAAATTGATGTGCTTGGTTATAAAATATTGCTACCACCCCAAAACTGCTGTTTAAGGCTTCCTCGTCTTGGACTTTTTCTCTTTGGTCAAATAACCGGTTAATAGCTTTTGCACCAAGATAAAAATCGCGTTTGACTGCATAGTTGTTTACTAATGAACTTAAGGCTCGCAACTTAAGCGTTTCTGAAGCATTACTGCTTTCAATATTTCTATATAGGGCGATAGCTTCATCAACTTTGCCGTTAAATGTAAGTTGATAGCCTTTTAGTAGTTTGTAAAACTGTTTTTGTTGCTCGCTAAATGAGCCTTTATTTTCCTCTAGCTCAGTCATCAACGCTTCAAAAGTGTTAAAGTCTGAACTTCGAATTTTATCTGCCTTGTGTAATAAAGTCGTTACGTCTGCTTGTGACGAAAGAGGAGTTAATAAACACAGTAAACAACTTATACAAATGACAAAAC
>NZ_JBDWYG010000018.1:0-2882 GCF_039982535.1 Aliiglaciecola sp. | reverse complement strand
CTTAGTATCAAGCTTGAACCGCGACAATAATTATCGACCATAGTAGATTTCCTCTGGAGTTTTAAAGTTCAAGCGCTTTCTTGGCCGAGAGTTCAGACGATCCGCGATGATGTCGCATTGTTGCTGTGTCAGCTCAGCCATACTGGTTCCTTTAGGTAGATACTGACGGATAAGGCCATTGAGATTTTCGTTACTTCCTCTCTCCCATGAATGAAATGGATTCGCGAAGTAGAATCGAACGTTTGCGCTTCTTTCAATTTCTTTGTACTGGTGGAACTCGGTGCCGTTGTCAGCAGTGATGGTTTTAAAAGATAAAGGGTCCCTGTCGATTAATCGTTTAGTTTTTTTGTTCAACGACTTGGTGCTTCTATCTCGGAGCTTTCCAATCATAACGAACCCTGTTTTTCGCTCGTTGATTGTTACGATACAGTCTTTCGAGCCACGGCCCATGACTGTGTCGATCTCCCAATGCCCCTTGTATTTGCGGGTTTCAACGCTGCCGGGACGTTCGGAGATATGCCGCTTATTGGATAGCCGGCCCCTGCTGTCATAGGCTTTATAACGTTTTCTACGTTGTTTGAGTGACTGGCGAAGATGAGTCCATAGCGAACCACCATTAGCCTTATCTCGCCAGATGTACTGGTAGATAGTTTCGTGGGAGATTGGTTGGTGTCCGTTCACCTTCAAAAAACCCCTAATTTGCTCCGGGCTCCATTTGTGCCGCAGATAGTATCGGACGAGCTTGAAATCGTGATCGTCATAATGTCGATTGCGCCGCGAACGACTCCGCCGTCCTCGGGTACGACTGTCGGCTTTTGTGGGCCTATAAGCACCATCTGTCATATGGCAGCTATTGCGCTCTAACTCCCGATATATGGTACTTCGATGTCGGCCCATTTGACTGGCAACCTCGGCATAACTTAGGCCTTGCCAACGAAGGTGTGACATCAGTACCCTGTCTTCCAGGGTGAGTTGTCTATAAGTGGTCATCGTTTATCTCTCTTTGGTCGGAAAGAAAAACGGCCATTTTGGCAGCTCACCCGCTTATTTGTCGAAACTGTCGCACTTAGTATATGAATTCGGCGTAGTAAACATCATAACAGCATGGACGGAGTATTTAGCGATATCTCCTTGCAGTACAAGAGCAGAAATGGTCATTGTGGAAACGCCACCAATTGTCGTTGTAGCACTTGCGAGTGATGAGGCGGTTACTGGGATATCGTCACGTAACTTTATAATACCAGCATTAGCACTTGCCATACTTAACCCATTTCCAATTCCAATAAAAACACAAGAGCCAAAAAAAGCCAAAATGAGTGGCAATATTTCGGTAGCAATAGCAATAAACCCAATGGTTATACCTATGAAAGCTATGGTTCTACCAAATAGTATTACATTTGCTAACGAGTATCCAGAAAAGTACTTACCAGCAAGAACACTGCCAACTATAAAACCACCAGGTACTAGTCCCATATAGATGCCCAGCTGTGAGCTATTAACTCCTACTGACACATCGCTTCGGAATAAATATGGAGCCCAACCAAGAAAAACATATAAAGTGCCGATTGAAAATATCATGCATATCGTATATCCCAAAAACAACCGATTTCTTACTAACTCAAGGCAAGACTTAAGAATTCGAATTTCCTTTCCTTGGTTAGTACTGCCATCATATGATACTTCATTTGATAAACAATAGTGAGCAAAAAATAAATTGACCACACCTATTAAGCTCAAAAACCAAAAATTAGAACGCCAACCGAATAGAGTATCTAATTGACCTCCAATTGATGGTCCCACTAGTGGCGCAATAGCCCATGCTGCAGAAACATAGGCTATCATCTTAGAAGAATTGTCTTTACCAGCAAATTTGTTTACACCAGCGAGTGAAATAGAAAAACAAACAATAATAGGAGCTTGGATCATTCGTGCAATTAAAAATACATAGATATTATTTGTCAAAGCACAGATTACAGACCCAAGAATAAACAAAGTCAATACTGAGAATGCTATTAGTTTTTTACTATATTTATCAGCCAGCGAACCTCCTATAACTTGTGTTATAGCTGCTAATAAAGCATGTAAAGTGATAGAAAGATTTAATACCCAATATGGAGTATCTATGCTTTCTGAAATTGAAGGTAGCGAAGGCAGAATTAATGTAACAGGAAGAACTGAAAAAGCAGAAAGTAATATATAGCCAAGATAAACAGACCAACCCTTCATTCAGATAACCTCTTTAAAATGGCTTTGCAATAAAATAAAATCCGAAAGCTATTATTTGACGAAACTATTAAGCATCTACACATTTAATGTTGCCTCATTACTTGTGGATTTTCTCAAATACAATATACGATTTTATACTTCAATGCACATGGAGTATTAACGTTTCAAAAGTTACTGTGGGTCAGAATTACCAATCAGTGACAACAATTATAGTTCACTAATAAAATACAATTGAATTTTGATTAGAATAAACTTAAACATAAGAGATAATCAAAATAGACTTCTAAAAGCACTGATACTTAGGACTATATACCAGTGCCTACATCGGTTCTATAATACATGCCGTTATAGCAAATACTACTCAAGCCATTATAAACAGAAGTTCTAGCTAAATTGTAACTAGAAGCAGTACCAACTAGAGTAAAAACCCTGCTTCCAGCAGAAGACTAAATGGACAGTCACCATAGTGGACGGCAAAAAAAATCCGACCGAAATTTCTAAAAGTCGCGAAGCGAGCTGCATGAAGTTGGTAGTAGGCTGGCGAAATGGAAAAATTTGGCAGGAATCAGGTTTTTCACCCACAGTGAAGCCGCAGGCTACTCCGCAAAGCGCATTTTTTATCGGGTGAGTACCTAAGTCAGCAGCTCAGCCAACCT